>CAYNXW010000020.1:0-16943 GCA_964401265.1 uncultured Pirellulales bacterium
TCTTCTGTATTTCCGGAGCCAGTTTGAGTAGAGACATAACCTGGCTGACTCTGGCTCTGGTTACTCCAAGATCCCTGGCAATATCAGATTGACTATTTATAAGGGGATCGTTAAATAGGTTCAGGTAACGTTTTGCTTCCACCAATGGACTATTATAAGTTATGATAGAATTAATAAATAGGAATTCCCTGACGAGGTTTAAGATGTCTATGCAAAGAACAATAAAAAGAACAGAACTAAGAAAAAATAAAATAGAAGCTTTGCAGGAATTAAAAGAGGAAATACTCATGATATCCTGATGTAAAAATAATAGTATATGATTCCAGGGTAAGAGGATATTCCAGTAAAGTATCAGATATAGACCTTCTGATACTTGTAGGACAAAAGGTAAATACAAAGGTGGAAGAAGACATATACGGCTACATTGGAATATTGATAGAGAGGGTATTGCCATATGAAAAAAGAGCTGATCGATCTGGCAAAGTACTGTTTAAGAAAAGCCAGGGACACCCTTTCTGATGGAAAAAAATAAACTGGGATAATTACAGGGGCCGCATGGCAACATGCCGCATATATCGAGGAACCTACGGTTAAAGTAAATTTTTCTGTCAACAGCTCTCCTTTTACAGGAAAGGAGAGCCAGATTACCACTTCAAGGCAGCTCAGGGAAAGACTGTATAAGGAACTTGAGAATGATGTCGCATTGATGGTTGTGTTTTAATCGTCACGTTCTTTTTCTTAACTCCAACCTGGTCTCCGTTGTTTTTCGCAGTTTCAGAGTTTTTGCAAGCTTCTCCCCAGCCTTAGTTGCCTGTATTAATGCCCTGCCTTCACGCAGCGCTGCTCCTTCTTCAAAAAGCCTGAGAACCTTTACTGTATCGACTACCCTATAACCCAGCGCCTTAAGAGGCATATTCATTGCTTCTGCGGTAAAGCCCATGTCCTCTTCCTTTTGCTGTTCGCATACGGCGATTGAAACCGCATACTTTATACCCTGCACCTCATTGATACTAAGCCAGACAGAACGGTCATTTTTGTCGAATATTTCAAAGTTATAACATCTCTCAAAGAAAGCGCTGACACTTGAGGATATATTATAGAAATGCGTCGGCGATCCCATAACTATTGCATCTGATCCTAAGATGAGTGGATAAATCTCCTGCATGCCATCTTTTATAACGCATTCAAATGTATCTCTACATCCTTCGCATCCCAGGCAACCTTTTATATCATAATCTTCGAGGAATATCGCATGGGTACTTAAACCCTCTTTTTCCAAAGCTTTAAGTGCAGCTTTTACAAGTATTGCCGTATTGCCGTTTTTTCTCCTGCTCCCAATGATACCAAGCACTTTCACGGGCTTCTTCCTTTCTCTGCTGCAACTCAATTATCCAGAACCTTAAATCAATGCACACATATAGTAAAAGCCGGAAAGCATTAGCTCCCCGGCTTTTCATTGCTGCTATTCTATTAATCCTTTATCCTTGAGGGCCTGTGTGGCAACATCTCTCACGTCGCCCCCTTCATCCACCATAAGATTATAATGCTGCATGTCTTCCTCCGTGAACTTTCCTTTAAGAAGCCTCAGCGCATCCACAACAGCCGGATTTGCTTCAGCATAATCCTGCTTCATTATCGGCGCAACGTAATACGGAGGGAAGAAGTTCTTGTCATCCTCGAGGTTAACGAGGTCAAACTTCGCTATCCTGCCATCTGTACTAAAAGAAACATTGACATCGATTTTGCCGTCGCGCAGCGCGGCATATGTCAGTCCCTGATCCATCGGCAGTTCCTGTTTAAAATTTATACCATATGCTTCCTTTAAACCTGGCAACCCGTCTGTACGCCCGATGAACTCATTATCGCATCCCATTATCATATCGTCCGCATAGGGAACAAGCTCCGTAACCGTTGAAACGCCAAGCTCATCTGCGGTTTCCGCAGTCACAGAAAGTATATATGTGTTGTTCCAGCCCAGCTCGTCAAGCCATGTTATACCATACTTATCCTCAAAAGCTTTCTTTACATAATCGTAAGTCTCATTCTGTCCCAGTATTTCAGTCTGTTCCAGTATCGCACCGTAGGCAGTACCGGTGAACTCGGCATAAAGCTCAATCTCATCGCTTTTCAATGCTTCAAAGCAAAGCATCGTACCGCCAAATTCAATTACTTCAGTCTCATAATCGGTTTTATCTTCTATTATAACCGAAAGCATTTGTCCTGTTAGATACTGTTCTGTATAGTTCTTAGTCCCGATCCTCACGACATTATCCTGTTCTGAGCAGCCCGCCATCATTCCTACTGAAATCAAAATGACTGCAAGTAAAATGAATACTATTTTCTTCATTTTTACCTTCCTTCCTTCCTTACTTTACCTTGTCAAAATCTATTTATGGTTACCAGCCAAAAACGACGCCGGATAACAAATAACCTGTTATTTTATAGCGATTCCTCTGGATGTCATCTTCTTTTCGAGCAGCTCAAGAATAAAATCGATCAGAAGTGCAAGCAGTGCCGCCACAATCGCGCCTGAGAGCATCATCGGGTAGTTCATCATTCCGATACCCTGGTATATTAGAGTACCCAGTCCGCCAGCGCCGATCAAAGTAGCAATAGTAGCTATCCCGATACCGGTGACGGTAGCAATGCGTACGCCGCCCATAATAACGGGAACGGCAAGAGGTGTCTGGACCATATAAAGGATTTGCATGCGCGACATGCCCATGCCTTTTGCCGCCTCGATAACGGAAGGTTCGACATTATTTATACCTATATACGTGTTCTTGATTATTGGCAGCAAAGCATAGAGGAAAAGCGCCACTATAGCATTTTTATCGCGTATGCCGACTAGTGGTATGAGCAGGGCAAACATGGCAAGGCTTGGAACTGTCTGTAAGATGTTCGCCACACCCATAACGGCATTTGCTATCCTTTTATTTCTGTTAATAAGCAAACCTACCGGTATTCCAACCAGGCAGGCCAGCCCTACTGCAGTAAAAGCAAGGTATACATGCTCCCCGGCTCTGCTTAATATCTGTTCCCAGTTTCCTGATATGTATTCAATCAATTAAAATCCCTCGCTTTCCGGTATTATCTCTGTCAATACGCTCAAGATACTCGGTTCGGTGATTATCCCAACAGCTACACCTTCTTCCACGACTGGTATAAAGCGCAGCTTGTGTTTTTCACGAAGCTGCAGCACCTTGTTTAAAAGGGTGTCTGGCTGTACGGTCACTAAATCGGTCCTCATTATGTCTTTCATGCGTATGTCATGGCCGTAATCCTTGTTGATCTGGCGCCTGCCAACCATGCCCTCTATATAATCAGGATAATTCCCGCTGCCGCTGACGACGACCAGTACCTCGCAGTTCTTTTCACGCATAAGTTCCACTGCGTGTGCAAGAGACCGGTTCATGCCAATACGGACATAATCTTTGTTCATGATGTCCCGGGCGGTCAGCATATCGGGTGTTTTCCACAGGCGATCCTGTCCAACAAATCTCTCTATAAAATCGTTCGCCGGATTTTTCAGTAAATTTTCCGGCGTGTCATACTGTACTATTTTTCCATCTAGCATCACTGCTATCCTGTCACCTATTTTAATGGCTTCATCGATATCGTGAGTCACAAACACAATCGTTTTGTGTAATTCTTCCTGGAGTTTTAGAAGCTCGTTTTGGAGCTGTTCTCTAGTAATAGGGTCGCACGCAGAGAAAGGTTCATCCATCAAGATGATATCAGGGTCGTTGGCAAGTGCCCTTGCTACACCGACGCGTTGCTGCTGCCCGCCCGAAAGCTCATTCGGATAACGGTCCAAATAATCTTCATGCTTCAAATCGACCATATCCAAAAGCTCGACCGTTCTCTGTGCGATCAACTTCGCATCCTTCTTCTCAAGACGCGGCACGATGCCGATGTTCTGTCCCACGGTCAAATGCGGGAACAGCCCGACTTTTTGTATCACATAGCCTATGTTTCTTCTTAGCTCTATTGCTTTAATACTCTTTATATCTTGCCCGTTTACTTCGACCGTTCCGCTCGTAGCCTCAATAAGCCTGTTGATAAGCTTCATAGTGGTTGTCTTGCCGCATCCGCTTTCACCCACCAGGACAACCAGCTCCCTATCCTCTATGTGTAAATCCAGATTGTTGACGATCATATCTTTATTGTTATAAGTTTTGCATACCTGTTTTAGCTTGATCACAGCCTTCACTCATTTCTTTATTTTTATATATTTTTTTTCATTAACATAAAAAATTACTAGCAGAATTAAAAGAGGATTGACCTAAATCACAATTCATTCAGATTGCTACTAAAGACTAACCATCAAAATTAAACTTCTGTCCTAGCGGATTGCAGCATTGTATCATTAATAGGAAACATATGCTAGCTATTCATTAAATTAATTATTCTGCTTATTCTTGCTAAATAGCAAAATATTAAGCTTGATCTCCGAAGAAGAATATTTTTGATCTATTTTAATGCTGTTTAATTTTGAGTGCATCGATTGTGCGATCTTTCTCTCCGCTAAATGAAAAAGATTTAAAGAGCAACTACAATATATAAGGGTAAGCCTGAGATATAGGACGAAGGAAAAAATATATTATAGAGGATGATCCTTGCGAAGGTATTACCACCAATAAAGACATATGCCTCTGGAGCATTTGCCAGTTTTTTTATGGCGGATACTGGTCTTGCTTATAATGATCCCTTAAAACATAGGGTTACCTTCACACAATCCATTTCTTCCGTATATTAAAAATACTGAAGTAAAAGATGTCCACACAAAATACTGCAAGGACAATTATATCAATTGGTTTCATATATTTCTTTGCAGATTGCCGGGCACGGAAGCAGACAATATCAGTCAGCGGATCTGATATTTTGAGTTCTCTTTCAGCAACTTCAAGATCCCTGTCAGCTTTTCTATCCAGCCATTTATAATGTCATCTTTATTCTTTTTCATATATTTTCTTTCCCTGTATAAGGCTGTTGTAACGGAAGCCTGCGGCACATTCTCCCATTCTTCTACTCCCCGGGGTGTAAATACAACGGGTTAAGCATACCTGCGAGTGCCCTGTAGACGGGTATTAAGCGCTTATATCTGGGAATATCGGATTTCATTATTATTAAAATATCCATATCGCTATCTTTTGAATGTTTTAAGCAATAGAGCTGAGGAATAAATATGACCGCCGTATAAAGCTAATGGAGATATCCTGCTAGCATCATGTTGAAAGTGCTTAATAGTATAATGATATGAAGTTTAAACCTGATGAGAATTTTGGATCCCGAACATAGGAACTCTTTAAATTAGCAGGCCACGACGTCAAATCCGTACTTGATGAAAAAATTCAGGGATGCACAGATCAAAATCTCTATGAAATATGCTGCAAAGAAAAAAGATGTTTAGTTACCCTTGACCTGGATTTTGCAGATATAACAAGATTTTCACTATATTCAGGGAATGGGATTGTTGTTATCAGATTACCAATAAATCCCAGACTTGTTTTATTGAGACAATTAATAAATCAGGTCTTAAAGGCTTTATGCAATACTCCACTTGAAAAGAATTATGGGCGGGGATAGGGGAAATCAGAATCCATGAACCAGATCTGGATCAATATATTTTTTTAGGGTCAGTTTAACAGTTCTCGCACCGGCACGGTTCGGGGATCTATTGTTTTTTAATTACTAAAATAAAAAAAGATGCTAAAATGCAAATAATATGAGCGGACTTTTTGGTATTGTATCAGCTAAAGATTGCCGGCAGCCTCTTTTTTACGGGACCGACTATCATTCTCACCTGGGGACTAAAAAAGCAGGATTAGCGGTTCTAAATCACCGGATAACCCGCTGCATCCACGATATTTCTACCTCTCAATTCAAATCTAAATTTATTGAAGAGCTTCCAAAACTAAAAAGTAAAAGGGGAATCGGCGTTATCAGTGATTTTGACCCCCAGCCTATCATTATTTCCTGCTCCTATGGCAACTTTGCAATTGCTGCTGCCGGTCTTTTGCGCAATAAGAATAAATTAGCAAAGGAGATCATGGCATATGGCGGAAGCTTTTCAGAAATGAGCAGCGGTATGATCAATACCACAGAGGTGGTCGGTAAACTGGTTGCCCAGAAATCCGATATTGTTAGCGGTATAGAATATGCATTTGGCAAAGTAATAGGTTCTGTTTCCATATTAGTATTGGCTAAAGACGGTATTTATGCCGCCAGGGATTGTTCCGGGAAGACGACACTTGTAGTCGGGCAAAAAGACGGCAGCCTGGCTGTAACCTCTGAGACCAGTGCTTTCCCCAATCTAGGATTTGAGCCTATTCAGGAGTTAAGGCCAGGTGAAATAGTAGTCCTGGCAAGGGAAGGCCTGAGAAAAGAAAAAATAGTATTTAAGGATAATAAAATATGTGCTTTTTTATGGATCTATACAGGCTATCCTGCTTCTTCATATGAGGGAGTAAGTGTTGAGAAAGCCAGGGAAAATTGTGGAGCCAATCTGGCTAAAGATGATAAGATCAAAGCAGATCTTGTTACCGGGGTTCCTGATTCAGGAACAGCACATGCCCTGGGTTATTCTATCGCTTCCGGGATCCCTTACCGGCGTCCCCTGGTCAAATATACAGACGGATACGGCCGGAGCTATACACCACCCTCTCAAGAGATCAGAAATATGGTGGCTAAATTAAAACTTATCCCTATTAAAAGTGTTATTGACGGAAAAAGAATAGTGGTATGTGATGACTCCATTGTCAGGGGAACCCAATTGAGGAATCAGGCCATCGATAAACTCTGGAGAAATGGAGCTAAGGAGATACACATAAGGATTGCCTGTCCGCCCCTTATGTTTCCATGCCCTTATCTTTTAGCCACAAGGACAAAAAAAGAACTTGCTGCTAGAAGAGTGATAAAAAAGATAATGGGTCCCAAAAAATTTGATATAAAAGATTTTATAGATGATAGATCACCTAACTATAAAAAAATGGTCCAGACAATTAAAGAAGAGCTGGGTGTTACCTCGCTTAAATATCAGGCTATTGATGATATGGTCAAAGCTATCGGCTTACCCGAAGACAGGCTTTGCCTTTTCTGCTGGAATGGCAGAGAATGATAAGGCCGTAGGTTCGGATAAAATAGAAGTAAAATAATTTCCTAACAGTTTTTGATGGCAGATGGTTGTGGATCAGAGTATATAAGATAAAAGATATTAACGATATAAAGAAGCTTGTTAAAATATTAAAATGACATCCTTGCATGTAAAAATCAGGTTTGCTGAAGAAACTGACTGTGCCCTGCTGCTGGATCTTATAAAAGAGCTTGCTCTTTATGAAAAGCGCCTTGATAGTGTCATATCAACTGAAGAAAATATTTATGATATAGTTTTTAAAAGAAAAATAGGCCAGGCAATAATTGCTGAAAAAGACCAGGAACCTCTGGGCTTTGCGCTGTTTTTTTATAATGTGTCCACTTTTGAAGGCAGGTGCGGAGTGTATATAGAGGATATGTATGTCAGGGAAAAAATGAGGAACAAGGGCATTGGTAAGAGCATGTTTTCATTCATTGCCCGCCATGCAATAAATACCGGCTGCAGCAGTATTGAATGGACAGTGCTGAAATGGAACAAACCATCTATTAATTTTTATAAAAGACTAGGGGCAGAGCAAAAGGACGAATGGGATATGTATAAATTAAGCGGCAATGCCCTGGAAAGGCTGGCATGGAAGTAATACCCGCTAGAGTTTTTAATATCCTTTATGTGTACATCGATATTGCATGGCTTGTTTTTCTGCTTATTATTCTCTTATGGAAAAAAAGATACATTGCGGCAATTGCCGGTGCTGCTGGTGCAATCTTATATTTTCTTGTCGATTACGGGATATTTCACCTCGCGCTTGGCACCAGGACCGTGGATGGTGCAAGTACTGCCGCACTTCTATTATGGCTCAGCATAAGTTACGGTTTTACAAACTTTGCCTGGATCTGGCTCTGGCTTGACAGGGACAGGCATGCTTTTGAATGGTCAGTCCTGATTATAGCTGCCTGGATGGCAACAGCGCTTCTTAGTCAGAGCTTTGGAACAGGTTTCCAGACAATATCAATACAGCGCGGCACCTCCTCATATCATGGAGTAATGGCCCTGCTATTATTTGCGGGTTATGCAATACTTATAATATCCAATCTTAAAAACAGGGCTGTGCCTGAAAGAAAAATAAATATATTATGGATACTTATAATCGGCATACTTGTTCAGTTTTCATGGGAAGCTGTGCTTCTTATCACAGGAATACGTTCCATGGGAATTATGCCTCTTGTGGTAAATTCGCTGCTTGAGACGAATATGGGGCTTCCATTCCTGTTCCTGATCCACCGTTCAGTAATGTCAAGGTATAATGAAAATCTGACTGCAAAATAGTATTTCATTTGCATCTATAAAGTTGCAAGCATAAATTAAAATGGATCTTTAAGGGATAAATATTGCCGGCATTATTGAGCTTTTTGCCGTCAGACGATCCATTTTCTACGTATATTGAAAATGCTGAAGTAAAAGAGCCCCACACAAAAAACCATGAGGACGACTATGTCAAGGACAATTGATATATGGTTATCATCAGAGATAGAATATTTAAGTATGTCTACCCCATAAGTTATGGGCAGGATAAAGGAGATGGGCCTTATATAAACAGGCAGTGATGCAATTGGGATAAAGAGTCCGCATAAGAAGATCATAGGGAACCTGAAAAAATTAGAAAAGGTCTGGGCCTCAAAGACTTCCCTGGCAGAGACCGCAAGGGAAAGTCCCAGCAGGGTGGAGACAATGGATAAAAGGATTATTCCTATGAATAACATGTACCAGTTTGAGACATCTGATTTGAAGTACAATACGGATATCAGTACCGGGATGAAGCTGTTTATGATGCCGAAAACCACAGCACCGCTTATTTTTGAAAAGACCAGCACTTCCGTACTTATGGGAGCAAGAAGCAGCCTGTCAAATGACCTTGCTTTTCTTTCAAAAGTGATTGTTACTGCAAGCATCGATGTGGTGCCAAAAAGAATAGACATGGCTACTATTCCGGCAAATATTTCAAAGATGCTAAAGGAACTCCCTGACCTTAAAAAAAACATCATCATCCCTGCAAACGGAAAAATTATTCCCCAGCTGATATTGGGCGGCTTAAGATAATGATTTTTCATATCCTTCAGCAGGATATTCCAGAAAGCTATAAATGACCTCATTTCTTTTCTTTCGCCTTTTTCATCAAATCTATCTCTACACCAGTCAATCTTATAAAAGCATCTTCCAGGGTAGGCCTTATCAATAAACATAAAACCAAGAGTATATACTGACTTCTATGGCTTTGTTGCCATAGTTTCTGGTTAAATATATCATATATTAAAAAGGCAAAGGGGAATAGACATATGAAATACAGGAAAATGGGCTCGCTTGACTGGAAAGTATCAGCACTCGGCTTTGGCTGCATGAGGCTCCCGTCAAGGAAACTGAACAGGCTTAGGGCAGATTTCGGCCGATCGATAAAGCTCATAAGACATGGTATCGACCTGGGTATAAACTATATAGATACAGCCTGGGTGTATCACCTGGGAGACAGTGAAAGGATACTGGGGGAGGCGCTAAAGAGCGGTTACCGGGACAGGGTCCATCTGGTCACCAAATTGTTTATGATGCTGGTGCGGAAACCTGAAGATTTTGATAGTTTTCTGCATAGCCAGCTTGAAAGACTGAAGACAGACTATCTGGATGCCTATTTATTTCACGGCCTGAACCAGGGTTCTTTTGAGAAGTTGAAGGAATTAGGCCTTATCGAGAAGATGGAAAAGGCCCGAGACAGGGGACTTATAAGGCATATAGGTTTTTCCTTCCACGATACCTTTCCTGTGTTTAAAGAGATCGTAGACTACTATGACTGGGATATTGCCCAGATCCAGTATAATTACCTGGATACCAATATCCAGGCCCGGACAGAAGGTCTTAAATATGCATATTCAAAAGGTATGGCAGTGGTAGTTATGGAACCGCTGCGCGGAGGGAAACTGGTAGATCCGCCAAAGGAAGCACTGGATATAATGAAGTCTGCCAAAAACAGAAAAACACCCATAGAATGGGCGCTGCAGTTTTTATGGGACCAGCCTGAAGTAGCCACTGTCTTAAGCGGGATGGGAAATACGCAGATGGTAGACCAGAATTGCGAGATCGCCGACAGGTCCGGTATCCACACATTGAGCCAGGAGGATACAGTAATAATTGAAAAATTGGCCAGTGTATTCAAAGAAAGGATACTGGTGCCCTGTACCGCCTGTGGATACTGCATGCCCTGTCCACATGGAGTCGATATCCCCCAGAATTTTGCCATCCTGAATGATGCTTGCCTTAATGATAGCGGCTGGCACAGATGGACCATAAAAAGAGGATATAAAAGACTTGCGGGCTCAAAAGAGGAAATCGATAAGGATAATCCCAACGGCAATGCTTCAATGTGCACCGGATGCGGTGAATGCCTGGAAAAATGTCCCCAGAATATAGCCATCCCCGATGAGCTTAAAAAGGTGCATGCAGTGCTTGGCGGCAGAGGCAGGATCCACGATTATTTTAAGTAGATGGGAAATATCGACCCGGGATTCCATCTATCCAGACAAGATCCGCCCATATCCTTAATAAAAAAAACTGTCTTTGGATTTACTTCCCCTGGAAAAAATGATATATTCATTTATGGGCATATGCTCATAAGTTCTAATTGGTCCAGCAATATTAGGTAGTATTGCGGACTGGAAAAAAAGGAGGAGAAAATGGAAAAATACGATGTCGTAGTATTGGGCGGGAGCGCAGCCGGTCTGACAGCAGCCATAACTGCCAGGAGGTTTAATCCTGACAGGAAGATACTTGTGATAAGAAGGGAGGAAAAAGTACTGATACCCTGCGGCATTCCTTATATATATGGTACAGTTGGTTCTACGGATAAGAACCTGATACCGGATGCAGTACTGGAGAAAAATGGTCTGGATCTTATGATAGGAGATATCGAAGAGATAGACAGGGTAAAAAAAGTTGTGAAAGTAAGCGGAAACAATGAAGTGGCCTATGACAAACTTATAATCTCCACCGGTTCAGATCCACTGGTGCCTCCCATAAAGGGAGCTGACAAGGAAAATGTATTTACAGTAAAAAAGGATGACAAATATCTCACCCAGCTTTTATCAAAAGTAGATGGATCCAAAAGCATGGTTATAATAGGAGGAGGTTTCATCGGTATGGAATTTGCTGATGAGTGCGGAAAAAACAGGGATATGGATGTGACAGTGGTAGAGATGCTTCCTCACTGCCTTATGCTGGTATTTGATGAAGAATTCTGCAGGCAGGGAGAGGAACTGATAAAAGACAGGGGTGTAAAAGTATTGACCGGTGAAAAGGTTGAGGAAATATCAGGAAACTCAAAAGTAGAAGGCGTGAAGCTTTCCAGCGGAAAGACAATCGATTCCGACCTGGTACTTATAGGCATAGGCGCCAGCGCAAACAGCAAAGTTGCCGGAGATGCAGGCATAGAGCTCAATGAAAAGGGAGCCATCAGGGTAGATAAATATATGAAAACGAATGATGATGATATCTTTGCCTGCGGAGACTGCTGTGAAAAGATATCTTTCTTTACCAAAAAGCCGATAAACCTGATGCTGGCTTCAATAGCTACCAATGAAGCCAGGATAGCCGGAGCTAATCTTTATAATATAAACAGGTCCAATGAAGGGGTCATCGGCGCCTATTCCACAGTTATCGGAGATACAGCGCTTGCCAGGGCGGGAATGTCAGAGAAAGAAGCAGGACAAAACGGATATGATTTTGTGACCGGACAGGCTGAAGGCCCCAACTGTCATCCGGGATGCATGCCCGGCGCAGCCAACCTGAAAGTAAATTTGATATTTGAAAAAGGAACAGGCATAATCCTGGGAGGCCAGCTTATAGGAGCCAAATCAGGGGGAGAACTAATAAACCTTATCAGCGGCTGTATCTGCAAAAAGATGACAGCGGATGATATCGCTACATTCCAGATGGGAACCCACCCTGCACTTACAGCTTCACCTATTGCCTACCAGATAAGCAATGCAGCTGAGATGGCGGTAAAAAAACTGAGGCAGGCATAAAAACCTATAACCTTTATATATGGGATAATTAATATCCCCCGTGATCATGCTGGAAGGACTAAAATACCGGCATACCTTTGACCAGTCATTTTATTTTTAATAAAATGATGTAAAAAGGAAAAACATGATATTCAAACAGATAAATTCCGGGGGAGACAGGAATTTTGCCTATCTTATAGCTTCCGAGAAGACAGGGAACGGCGCCCTGGTGGACCCATCTCCGGATGTAGAAAAAGTCATGCAGTCTGTAGGCAGCAATATAAGGATCAGGTATGTCATAAACAGCCATTCCCATTATGACCATTCCGGGGGCAATGATTTTTTCTCAGGAGTGTACGAAAAAAGGCCTGTGACTTTTATCAATGCCGTGAATTCAGTTATTCCCGAAGATGGAGATATCATCTCACCGGAAGACCTGAAGCTGGAAATGATCCGGACTCCCGGGCATACCCCTGATTCGATCTGCATAAAGTCCCATAATAACCTGTTGACAGGGGATACCCTTTTTGTAGGTAAAGTGGGCGGCACTTACAGCAGTGAGGAAGCAGCGGAAGAATTTGACAGCCTGAGAAAACTGGCGGAAATGGATCCCGTTTTACAGGTGTGGCCTGGTCATGATTACGGCGTAAGACCCTATTCCACTATAGGTAAAGAACTGGAAGAGAATCCTTTTATGAAGAGGCTGGATGATTTTGAAGATTTTTTATGGCTCAAACAGAACTGGGCCCGGTACAAAGCGGAACACGGCATAAAATAATACTATGGATACATAAGGAGGTCTGGTGGTTTTTGGCAGGGAAGTAAATATTGAGACCCAGGGATTTTCGGATATCAGGAATATAACCAGTGAGGTAGACGCGGTGGCAGCAGGATCCGGCATAAAAGATGGATTGGTAAATATTTCTGTCATCGGCTCCACAGCATCTGTAACCACGATGGAATATGAGCCGGCGCTGGTAGAGGATATCAGAGATCAGCTGGAAGAGTTTGTTGCCAGCGATAAACTGACAAGGCATTCAAAGACATGGGGTGATGACAATGGTTTTTCCCACATAAGGGCTGCATTTATGGGGCCTGGAATAACGGTTCCCTTAAGCAATGGGAAAATGATCCTGGGTAAATGGCAGCAAATAGTGGTGATCGACCATGATAACAGGCCCAGATCCAGGAGGGTCTTTGTTCAGGTGATGGGAGACTGAAAAAATTTAGTAAATATCTTCTTGACATATGAACTATGGTTCATTACAATTATTATTGAACCATAGTTCATTTATATAAGAAGAAGGAGGATATTATGCCAGGAGGAGATAGGACAGGACCTGCCGGGATGGGCCCTATGACAGGAAGGGCTGCCGGCTACTGTGCCGGATATAATGTACCAGGCTATATGAATCCAGCCGGAAGGTTTGCCGGCCGGGGAGCTTTTGGCGGAAGAGGACGGGGCATGATGCACAGGAACTGGTATTATGCAACCGGCCAGCCGGGATGGGCAAGGTATGATATGGGTTTTCCGGCCGGGGGTACAGGAGCAGTCCCGTATCCCGGAGAGGTAGAACCCGCTGAAGAAAAAGAGATGCTGGCGGAGCAGGCAGACTACCTTAAACAGCAGCTGGAAGACATACAGAAGAGGCTGTCGGACCTGGAAAAGAAAAAGCAGGCTAAATAGATCTTAAAAACAAAGGGTAGAGTGCTGTAAAAGAGCTCTATCCTTTGTCAGCCTGTTTATGGAACTTCCATATAAACTCTTTTGTCTCCGCAAATGTGCGGAAACCCAGGTGCCGGTAAAGGCTGAGCCCCATATGGGAAGCCTGCAGTACTCCCACCCTGTATCCCCGGGATCTTGAAAACATCAGCGCATATCTTACCATGAGTTCTCCTATACCCTTTTTTCGCCATTGGGGGATAGTGGCTACATTGTCAATACCGGCTGCCTTTGAACCCATAAAAACCGCCGAGGAAGCAACAGGCCGGTCATCTACCATGCCGGTGAACCTTATCCAGGGAAGATCTGTTCCCAGACCCAGCGAATCTTCAAAATCATATATCTTCTGGAAACTGGCACCATTTTCATTAAAACCCTTAAGACATGCATAGATCCAGCCGGAAAGCTGTCCCGGACCTGTCACTGTCTCTATCCGGAATCCGGGTATTTCTTTCCTGCTTATGGTGCTGTTGTGGAGTCTGTCTATATCCGCTGCCATACCCCACATGTGGTCGTCATAAAAGAAACCTTCAGCAGACAGGATGTCCTCGATATCTTCCGGAATGGATAAAGGTCCCTGCAGCCATAAAAGTGACGTTTTCTGCCTGAGGCCGTATTCCCTGAATTTCCTGATCTGGCTCACCAGGGAGCTTTTATCCAGATCATAATGAAGGACGCAGTTAAAGAATGGCAGCGGTATGGCAGTCTTGAATTTTATAATGTTTTCATCATCAAACAGTATACTGTCCGCAGATTTCCGGTAATACCTTATCTGTTCAAAAAGGTTTTCCGCGATCACTCTGTCTATTGTATCGGAAGATAGGCCATCAATGGTTTTCAGCATAAGCTACCTTACTATAAAGGGTATGGCTATAGCAATTGCCCCGATAAATACTACAGTAAGTATGAACAGATTATACCTGGTATTATAATTGACCAGCAGGGACCGGTCATAATAGCCGGCCACTTTCTGGTCGTCATACATCTTTATCAGGCCGTTTATGAGTTTTTTCCTCGTCTGCTTGCCCTTTATCAGTCCGATTATGACTATGGTATTTACCACCAGTACCAGGGCCACTATTATAAACATGACGATAAAAAGGTCGGTCTCATCACGCGAGGCTTCGGCCATAGCTGAGTTTATACCCAGGGCCAGAAGGTTCAGTAGTATAGCCGTGATGATAAATATGGTATCAGTGCGCGTATTCTGCTGAAGTTCGGAAGTTATGTGTCTGTGCACATATTCTATCATTTTCCCTCCCAGTCTATTTTTTTATTCTCTTGAAACAGAATAAAGGTACCCGTGGCTCCTGCAAGGACCATGATCACCGGGAATTTAAGGCATCGATCATTCACCACGAAGCTTTGCTGAATTGAACCAGGACCCTGATATCTTTATCTCACCCTCCACTTTCTGCAATACCAGGGTAAATATGACCCCTTCCGGTTCGCTGGTATAATCAGTATCGTATATGATGCTTATAAAACCCGACTGTTTCTCCACACCGGAAAAATCCCTGGATCCCTCTACATATTTCCCGATGATACCTTCTAGCTGGCCGGCAAATTCCAGGAAACCGTCTTCAGGAAGTTCCTCCATCATCTCTTTTCCCAGATGCCTGGAAAAAGCCTGATAATCTTTTTCATTTATGGATACCAGGTATTCTTCGGAAACGGTATTGGCAAAATCAATATATTCCTGGTCTACGGAATCACCAGAGCATCCCGGCGCAGACAGGATGACGGCTGCAATAATAAGTATGGAAAAAACGGCAGCTATCCCCGGCTTCATATATACCTTCCTTAACTATGTCATATATGCACTATTCTATATTATAGGGCTAAAAATTCATATATATCAGATACTAAACAGCTTGTTTTTCATTCTCAAAAATAGAATCAAAATAAAGAAGTTTTTCCGGGCTGCAGCATTCCATGCCGGAGGAATAGGATATATTGCCTATCATGGACATGAGCCTTGAAGGGCATCTTCCTGAATCAATAAAACGGGAAAACAAACCGGCAAGCTCAACAGCCTCGGTCAGAGCTCTTTCATATATTTCCCAGAAAGATTCTCTGGAAATTATTTCCCGGCTGCAGGGGTGAGCCCAGGTGCTGTGGGCCAGGTTCAGGTAGTCAAGCTTCCTGTCTATTTCCCGTGGTATCATGGATGAGGTTATCCCGCCCGGTTTACCCATAAGATGCTCAAGTATCCTGTAGAAGAGGTATTTTATTCCCCCGGGGTCATAAAGATATTTCAAGACTCTGTATATACCTTTTATGACATCTTCCGCCTGGGACCTTTTAATGCGGGTGCCGTAGACTGCAGGCAGTATATACTCATAGTATTCAAGAACCGCTTCCATACTGCATAACTGCACCTTTATCAGCTCGCAGCTTTTAAACCTCCGGGGGTCAAATCCGTTTTTTTCCAATATAAGATAGTCGATGGCACTTTCCAGCACCCGGTGATAGATATGGTACTTCCAGGAGATCCGGCTGTGGCTGTTATCTATGCCGGAAGTGTAGTGGATAAACGGATGGGCAGTCCGGTCCAGGGAAAAATGACAGAGATATCCGGCCATATAAGCTGCCAGGTCAAAAAAACCTTTATTATCCTCCATATCTTTAAGGTATTGGAAGCTTTTAGAATAAAAGCTGTCCACTTTTTTTTCATGTATAATATTTCCCAGTTTTTCTATGCCGTCATAAGGTATCCAGGGAGCCGCCTTATAATAGAAGAACAGGTCCGGCCCCTGGGCTCCCAGCCGGAAAAGATTGCGCCTTTCCCGGATCTCATCCCTCAGCCTGCCTGGTCCCATACGGTCCAGGACTTCATCTGCGAAAAAACTATGTGTGACGGCTGCCGGCAAATGCAGCTCCTTTCCATATTCTTATCTGTATAATATGAAAATGATTATAATACAGGACAACCAGTTAAAGAAACCCCGATCATGCTGTCTGATACCTGCACAGGCATAGACAAGGTCTCAGCCATTGAGATCAGAGGGAATAAACTACAAGGGGTACGGTTCTTTTAAAACCGTGAAAATTATCATCACATAAAAAAACTCCAAGT
>CAYNXW010000021.1:0-16912 GCA_964401265.1 uncultured Pirellulales bacterium
ATGGGTACGAAAGAAGTAACGGCCGCGATCCCTCCCACTCGCGGCCGCTACCGTTAAGAGGTCAGGTCGCCCAGTCAGGTCAGAGGGCGACGGTTGTGGGTGTTAAGGACAAGCACACGGTCCGGTGCAAGACGATCCTTGTTTGAATAAGGTGAACACGCGTGATACGTCGCCAAAAGTCAGGGCTCCGTCCATGTTGGTGTCGCCGTAGCCGGTTGTATCACCGTTTTTGAAGAGGGTGAAAGTCATGGAGACGTCGCCAAAGGTCACGGCGCAGTCGCCATTGACGTCGCCACAGCGCCAGCAGGGTCCACACCAGTTAAGAGGTTTGCCCCAGTTGAGCCAATTCTGATACTCGAGGGGGTCAGCGGTCAAGAAGCATCCGGGAACGCTGAGTTCAAAGGCCATGTCCCACGAGTCTGTTTGTGTGGGCCACCAGATGGGTTCCCCGGCAAGATATGTCATGCCGGGGACAGGCGCGGTTGGCTCAAAGATTCTTACGGCGTCATCAGGGGCCGGGGAATCAGGGTTGCGAGGTCTGGTCTTCCACCCCCATGGATGGGGGACTCTGGTGGAGGGTTCGCAGCAATCCTGATTGCCAGCAAGTATACACTGGAAGATGACGAGATCGTCGTTGTCGATGTCGCCGTCACAGTCGAGGTCGGCCTGATTGATATCGCAACCGGGGTAGGTGCTCATGTAGGCGGCGGGGTCAGTCAGTGCGAGCTGGAAGGCGGCGGTGTCCAAGAGATTGAGCACGCCGTCGCAGTTCATGTCGGGGAAGCAGTTGCACTGATAGGCATCGTGGTACATGGCAGCGATGCTGAGCCAGTAGATGTTGCGGCCGGGCTCCTGGTGGAACCAGTGGTCGAGAGGCAGGTCGTAATGGAACTTGAAGCAGGCTTCAGGGGCTGCGGAGGGGTCTCGCGGATCCCAGTCCCAGCCAACAAACTCCCACTTGAAGTCGGTGGCGTAGTGCTCCCACAGGACCAGGCCGGGATGGCTGAAGTCAAGCGCGCCGGGGTCGGCGGGGATATCGGTCCAGATGGCGAAGTGGAAGGCGTCGGGCATGGTCGGTGGGTCGATTTCGGACCAGCCGATGAAGGAGCCCCACCAGTGGATGTCTGCTATTGGCTCGTCGGTATCACAGAACCAGTCATCGGCGACAATCTGTTGGGTGTCATAGAGGGAGTATTCGTCCCAGCCATTGATGGCGTCTTCGGGTAAGTAGGGCTCGGGCGGCTGCGACCATTTGATGTACTCCTGGGCACCGGTGGTAATGAGCTCGAAGCTCATGTTGACCGGGGGCACGGCGGGGCCTACGGGGCAGAGCCAGGGCTGCTTGTCCCATCCGCCGTAGTTCCAGCAATTCGGCGGGTAGGGCGCCACGTCAGTGATGCGGCCAGTGCACGCCTCTTCGAGCAAGGCATCAGGGCTGGTGTGCCAGCCCCAGAAGTGGCCGTCCGGGTTATTGGCCGACGGCAGATTGCCCGTCAGGACGCGGTCCTCATAGGTGCAGCCGCCGCCTGCGTCCCAGGTGACGCCGACAACTGCCTGCACATCAAGCCAGTAGGCGAAATCGGCAGATTCGAAGAACGCCTCTGGTTGGGCAGGGTATGGCGGGCCGACTGTCGAGCGTGGGTCGGGCTCGGAGCAGAGCAGGCAACAGTCGATGAGACTGACCTTGTACTCGTAGACCTCGTGGCCGAGGCAATCGGGGTAGCCCAAGGGTACGATTTCGACCTTTTCGGCGGGTGCGAAGTAGACGCCGAGTACGCTGGGTGCGTCGCCTGCCAAGGCGTCAGGTGGGCAGGTCGTGTTGTCCCTGGTGTGATGGAAGCTCAGGAACCAGCCGTCGACGATGTGCGGCGGTGCGGCCAATTCTGGCTGATACATTTCGTCGAGGTAGCTGCCCCACCAACGAACAGCCTCGATGGGACGCCCGTCGGAAATGAAGTCATCGGCGACAACCTTGTTGACCTCTTGAGGCGGTTCGCCCTGAGAAGTGACACGGAAGGCCAGATCGCTGTAGGTGTCAGCGACCGGCCAGAAGATGTGCTGCCAGAACGGCGCTGCACTAGGTTCGTTCCATTCGGACGCCGGACAGAGAATTGGCGTAACCAAACGACTGTGTTCCTGCCAAGTCCACCGATAAGGCTGGCGAGGATCTACCGACTTGGCGGTAATGTTGAGCCAATACCGTTGGCCCTGTTCCTGGTAGAACCAGTAACCTCGGGGCGGGATGTAATCGTAACGCATTATCTCGAGACCGACACTGTTGAAAACACCGGTAGGTGTAATTGTGACGTTGGTGATGGGAACGTGCATTAGCCGAAGCGCCGGCTCCAGGGGCAGGCATGGTTGCGGGTCATTGTCATGAATGCTAAGCTCGAAAGCTTCCAACCCGGCGCCTGGGTCTTCGACGGCTCCCCACCAGTGGAAATCGGTGACCACGCCACCCTCGCAGAGCCAGTCGTCGGCGAGTATGGTGCGATAATATGTCCCCTCGTCATTCGCCCAGTCGAAGGCATCCAGACCCGGTTGTTGGGGGTTGGGCAGTTGTTCCCACTTGTTTTCGACGGTGGTGTCTTCATTCCACCAGAAGTCGGATGGTGCGTCGAAGCCTTCGTCTGGCGGGTGGGGTGCCTGGGCCCATTTTGGCTCGGGAACAAATTTGGAAGCGGAGAGCTCGAAGGCCATGTCCCAGGACTGATCCTCGGTGGGCCACCAGATGGGATCGCCCATGACGAAAGGTACGCCGAGGACGGGGGCGACTGGGTCAAGAATGCGAACGGCATCATCCGGGGCGGGTGAGCTAAGGTCACGGGGCCTGGTCTTCCAACCCCAGGGATGGGCGGCGATACCGGTGGCATCGTAGACGGCGGCAATGCTGACCCAGTAGATGTTGTCTCCGGGTTGCTGATGGAAGTATTCATGGGGTTCGAGCCAATAATCGAAGCGGAAACACGCCTCGTACAGGCCGGTTCGTGGGTCAAAGTCCCAGCCGACAAATTCGTGGTTGTAGTAGGTGCAGTCGATTTCGTGTATGACCTGGCCGGGGTGGCTCCAGGGGTAATCGACGCCGGCGGGTACATCGGTCCAAATAGTGATCTTGAAGCCTATAGGCAGCATTTCAATCGGTAGTTCCGATTCGCGCCAGTTGATGAAGGAGCCCCACCAATGGAGATCCGTGACGGGGTCGGGTGTATCGCAGACCCAGTCGTCAGCGACAATTTGCCACGCGTTGTAAACGGATTCCTCGTTCCAGCCATAGAAGACGTTGTCCGGCTGGCCGGGCACGGGTGGCTGAGACCATTTGAGTCTTCTGCGTAGCACGGCTGCGCCGAGGGTGGCTACGTCCGTACCAAAGCTGCTGCCCATGCCCAGGTCGTTGATGGTGATCGTGTGGGTATAGAAGGGCAGGTTTTTGACGATAACCAAGGCGGTCTGAGAGCCAGCTTGGGTATACATGTCCAATCGGGCCACTTCGTTACCGTCGACGAGGACCTGGGCGATGCCGTCGTTGTTGTCACCTTGGAGGTGGATGGAAACGGTACTGCCCATGAGGGTCGTTACGGTGGAGATAGAATGCCCGGCGCGGCGCATCCAAATCTCTGTGGCGGCCCCGTCGATTTCGCCAGGGTGTGACACTGTCCAGTCGTCGTACCATCGGGGCGGGCCCGCGGCATAATCGGCGTCGCGCCATTCCACGATATCGTAGCCCTGGACCTTTTCCGGCCCCAGCAGCGGATTTTCAAACTCTAAATCCCAATAGGGCAACCCAAGAACAATGTCGGTGTTGGCCGATTGAGAAATGATCGTGACTGCTCCGACCGGCAGGGCACCGGTCCAACAGAGCAAGCCGAACACAATAAGTGTCGGCATCAACCGTTTAGTTGGATTCATCAGGACACCTCCTTCCCCAGCAGACTATTTCGTGAAAGGGCGCGTATACAGGCTCGTTGCATGTGTACGGCCCACGACTTGTGGTGACAGGTTTGTCCATAGGCGTTCCTCCAGAAGAGCCGTCGGGTCATGTTCGGACGCTTGCCCTTGAGGCGGTGTGTCCGTGGCAGGGCGGCTGAGAATGATTTGTGGCATGAGCAGCTGCAGACGACAGTGCACATGTTAGACTCAGAGGCGCTGCGTGCTTGGGAGGGCTTACTGGCTGCCGAGACTGACGTTGGCGCGTAAGGACGTATAGCAGGCGAGTAAGCCTGGTGTGAGCTTCCTGTTTGGATTCATCTCAGAAGCACGCCCGCCGCGGGGGACCACCGTAGGTGCCGGTTGTTCGGCGAGTTGCCAAGGCGAGACCCTTTTGGGCACTCATATCCGGAGCAATTACACGTGTAAGGTCCGGCGGCTTTTGGCATTTGCTTGCGAATGCAGGGCTCTTTTAGAGTTAAACAGCCACACCCTATACGTTAAGGGGGTTACCCAAGAGAGTCAATTACTTTTTGTTACTTAATGTGTGAGGGGCTGACGAAGGGGCTTTAGGGGGTGGGCAGTCCGGGTTCCTATCGGCGGGCAGGCGGGGCAGGTGGATCCAAGGGATCGGAGGTCAGAGTTTATTGACTCGCGAGCAAGGGTGTATATAATTGCTTTTTGAGACGACACTTGTCGCCCAACAAAGCGAAAGGTAAACAGCGTGAGCAAAACGGTAAGTGAATTGGCCCAGCATGTCGGGGGCACGGTCGTGGGAGACGGAGCGACGATTATCAGCGGCGCCGCCACCCTGACGGAGGCTGGGGTTGACGATATTAGTTTTTTAGCAAATCCGAAATATGAGAAGGAGATGCCTACGTCGCGGGCAGCGGCGATTGTTGTGGGTTCGAATGTTGCGGACGAGCAGCGAACGTTGATTCAGTGTTCGGACCCGTATTACGCGTTCATGCAGATCGTGGTGTTGCTGCACGGCCACCGTGAGCACGAGAAGGTGGGCATCAGCGAGCGAGCGAGCGTGGCGGATTCAGCCAAGGTGGGCCAGGACGTTGACATTCACGATTTTGTGGTGGTCTCGGGTGAGGCGGAGATTGGGGATCGGACGCGAATATATCCCAACTGCACGATAGGACCGGGCAGCAAGATTGGCTCGGACTGCATTATCTATCCGAACGTGACGGTTTATGACGGGTGTACGATTGGCGATCGGGTGACGCTGCACTCGGGTACGGTGATTGGTCAGGACGGTTTCGGGTACGCGACGCACGACGGGGTGCACCATAAGATTCCGCAGATCGGGGGGGTGGTGATTGAGGATGACGTGGAGATGGGGGCCAACTGTGCGATTGACCGGGGGACCTTGGGCGACACGGTGATCGGCAAGGGGAGCAAATTCAGCGACCTGATCGCTATCGGGCATAACACACAAATCGGTCCGTACAGTCTGCTGGTGGCACAGGTAGGTATTGCGGGCAGTGTGCAGGTGGGTCATCATTGTGTGTTTGGCGGGCAGGTGGGTGTTGTCGGGCACGTGAGCATTGGCGATGGGGTGCGGGTTGGCGCTCAGGCGGGCATTACGAACAACGTGGCGGACGGGCAGATAGTGGCGGGGTCGCCGGCGATGCCGATAATGCAGGCGAAGCGGTCGCTGACGTTGCTGAAGGAGCTGCCGGACTTTCGGCGGAAACTGCGGGACCTCGAGAAGGTGATCGCCAGGCTGATCAAGAACGGCTAGCCGGCTGTATTAGGCCGTTTGGGGACCGATGCTGCCATGAGATGTGCGAAGCAAGAGGCTGCAACGATTGGACTGATCGCGGGACAGGGTCGATTGCCATTTCTGGTGGCGGATGGGGCGCGAGCGGCGGGTCGCCGAGTGGTTTGTGCGGCCATGCGGGATCAGGCTGATGCGTCTCTGGCGGAGCATGTGGACGTGTTCTGCTGGGTGCCGGTGGCGCGGCCGGGGCGTTGGATCAAACGGCTGCGACAGCACGGGGTGGCCGATACCATCATGGTGGGGCGGGTTGCCAAGAAGCGAATCTACACGCCGTGGCGTATCTTGCAGTATCTGCCGGACTGGCGGGCGTTTCGTATCTGGTACGGCAGGCTGCGTCACAAGGACAAGCGCAACGACACGTTGCTGGCGGCGCTGGCCGACGAGCTGGCCACGGGAGGTATCATTTTGCAGGACTCGACGCAATTCTGTCCGGATCATTTGGCGCGGCAGGGTGTGATGACGCGTTGTCAGCCATCGGCAGCGGTGCAGGCGGATGTGGACTTCGGCTGGGAGATTGTCAAGCGGTTGGGGGAGCTGGATATCGGCCAGGCCATTGCCGTCAAGGAGCGTGAGGTCATCGCGGTGGAGGCCATCGAGGGGACGGACCGGATGATCGAGCGGGCGGGGGGGCTCTGCCACGCGGGCGGCTGGACACTCATCAAGACGGCCAAGCCCAATCAGGATATGCGGTTTGACGTGCCGACGATTGGGCCGGCGACGCTGGAGAACCTGAAGAAGCACGGTGCGGCGGCGCTGGCTGTCGAGGCAGGTAAAACGCTGATTGTCGATATGCCCGAGACGCTGGAGTTGGCCAGCCGGTTAAAGATTCCTGTTATCGGGTATTGACTTCTTGAGCACCTGCCTTCGCTCGCCAGCAGTCTGTCACACATGAGAACTACAGCTCGTCTTTTCTGTGCGACCGGATGATCCACAGAGATACTCTCAGGCCCAGGCAATAAGGGCGACGCGCTCTGGCCCCGACTGTAGTTTTGCCGGTCCTGGTTGGTTCTATTCCATGCAGCTTGGGCTGTCCGTCCACAGCCTGTCAAGCGGCCATTATTAGGAAGCCACGTTGCGGCAGTCCGAGGCACGCTAGAATTCTATGGGCCCGTAGACCTGGAGGCCTTCGGGCAGTTTGGTGCGGGTAGAGAGGTAGGCGGATTCGATGACGGCGACGGTGGCCAAGTGGTCGCGGGCGCGGCTGACAGGTTTGACCTCGGCGTCGCGTAGGGAATCGGCGAAATGGTCTACTTCGGTGGTCCTGATATCGTGTGGGGTTGCGGTAAACTGCTGCTGGTCGACTATGTCGCCGGCGGGGTCGCGCAGGGTAACGGAGCCGGGGGTAGCCTCGATGGTGCCCTCGGTGCCGTGGTAGCAGAGCTGCTCATGTTGGGGGCCGTGCCGCCAGGCACAGGAAAGGCGTGCCATGGCGCCGTTGGGAAAGCGTATGAGCACTACGGCGGTGTCCTCGGTGCGTCCGGGTGGCAGGAGGCGTTTGTTGGCCCAGTCGGTGTGGAGGCAGTAGACGGTGCTGGGGGTGCCCATGTTGGCCAAGATGAGGTCGACAAGATGGTAGCCTTGTTCGAGCAGGGTGCCACCGCCGGAGAGGACCTGGTCACCGCGCCAATCAAGGGGGTCGCGGCGGTGGACAAAGCAGTGGCCCTCGGCAAGATAGGCCTGGCCCAGTCGGCCCTGTTGGATCCAGTCGCAGGCGGTCCGATAACCGGGCGTGAATCGCCAGTCGGCCCCAATGGCGAAGGGTGCGTTGGCTTTGGCCAGGAGCTTGACCCACTCGAGTGCTTCGGGCAGGCGTCGGCCGAGGGGGGCTTCTTTGAAGACGGCAAGGGACTTCTTGGCGGCCAGATTGAGACACTCGCCACAGAGAAATGTGGGCAGGGCGAGATAGAGCACCTCGATGTCCTCCTGGACGATCAGGCTGCGATAGTCGTCGTAGGCGCGGGCATCGCATTGCAGGGCAAGTTCTTCGGCGCGTTCACGGCTACGGTCGCCAATGGCGTGGACGTCATATGCGTCGCTGCGAGTCAGCGCGGCAAGCAGGTGGCGGCCTTGTTGGCCCATTCCGATAATCCCGGTGCGTAATCGTGTCATAAGACGGTTTCCTGACTGAGTTGTTTTACATGTTGATTAGTGTGTGTCCGTGCCATGGGGTTATCCCCTGCAAGCATTGTGGTAGATCACCGTCGGCCGCAGAGTCGATTCTCACCGGCCCAGGCGGTGGTTTGATCATGGGAGAGCTCATTGTCCTTGCCGGTGTGTCTGAGCAGATCATTGTATTCGAGTGTAGCGGTGGCGAATCCGACGGCATCGGCGAGCAAGGTCTGGGTGGGTGGCGTCGTCCACGGGGTCATGACCGAGAGTAGACTGACACCACGGGTGCCGAGGCGGTTGGCGTACCACTGCTCGAAAAAGTCACGGTTGGCGATGACAAGAGGCCCGAACAGGACTGTCTTTGTCGCATAGTCCACCTGCAAGCCGGCACAGCTGCCGAGGTAGTGTGCCAAGGCCGTGCGCAGCTGCTCGTCCAGCTGGTTGGGCTCGTAAAGCTCATGCGAAAGCGATGGGTGCGATTGGATGGGCAAAGCCAGTGCAAAGGTCGTCAAGGCTGCCTGCTGGTACTGTGGGGACGGAGGCGTCGCGTCTTGTGGGGGGGGCGATTGGGCTAAGGCGGCTAATTGGGCCAGGGTAACCCATTGGCGGGCGATGTTGAATTGCAGGGCTGTTTCGATGTCCACGGGGCAATCGCTCAGCCTCTCGATGGGCCAGAAGGTCAGGACGGCGCGGAGGGCTGCGGCGTTGTACACATTGATATAGAATGCACGACGGGCTGCTTGCGAGCTCAAGTGATTGGGCTCGATTGCAGCGGCCCATGCCAGGTAGTTGTCCAGGGCCCGCCGGGCCTGCTCGTCGTCGGCCAAGGCGTCAAAGTCAACCAGAGAATCGTTGGTGAGGTATTGTGCGAGCAGGTGCTCGTAGGCGGTGCGAACATCCGCTGGCGAGGGCGGTGGCGAAGAGGGCTGCTTGAGGTGCATGCGGAGGGGGCTCGGTGGGCCTTGGCAGCCGAGTGCCATCAGGAGCGTCAGCGCCAGCGACGGCCAGGCCAGGCGGCGAGGCGCGAGGGCGTGTTGCCTGCGTCGATCAAGCCTGTGGCGACAAGGCACTGTCATTGCGTAACGTCCTCCGATCATCATTGTCCAGCAAGAATGAACCGGCCGTAATTTTGGTGCAAAAGGCGGGCCGGGGCAACTCAAAAAGCGGCGGCGCTTGTCTGAGCTGTGCTGGGGCATAGAATAGAGCGAGCGAATACCCTAGTGAAAGGACCTGTCATGGCCAATAAGAACGATACCGCGGAATCGGGCTGCTGCGGGGGGTTCAGTGACGAACACTCGCATCATGACGAGCACCTCTGCTCACTGACAGGCAACCGCAAGATGGCCTCTGTGGCGCGGCTGGCCAAAGACGCCCGATTTGTCTGCAATATCTGCGGTCGCGCCGCTGCCGAAGCAAAGTATCTGTGCGACGGACGGGCCATTGAGTCCTGAGCCAGCTGCGGCAGGGGTCGGCTTGAGCAGCAAGATTGTGCGCTGCGGAAAGGAGAACCACCATAGGCCCCATGCGTTTCTGTCATTCGTGCACCGCACCTTTAACGGATCCGATGTTCCAAGGTCCGGCCGAAGACTACTGCAAGCATTGTACCGACGAGCAAGGCAATCTCAAAGATCGCCACGAGGTGCAGCGGGCTATCGCCGCCTGGTTCCAGATGTGGCAGCCTGACCTGAACGAGCAGGCGGCCCTGGAGCGTGCGGGGTTCTTCATGCAGGCCATGCCCGCCTGGGCCGACTGATTGGGGCGTCGGCTGATTCGCGGTCCAGAGCAGCGGGAGTCGGTTGGGGGCAGGGGGGAAGATGACGGGTGTCTTATTCCGAGGTGGCCGCTACCCAAAAGGCCTGTACGCGCCGGGCGACGGGCAGTACAATGCCGCTATGCTGTTATTGGGAAAGGACGGTGTTGCGGCATGGCGGAATCTGTGCGGAAGCAAAGCTCATCAGTGAGTCGCCTGGGGGGGCTTGAGGCGGTAATTTTCGACCTGGACGACACGTTATATCTCGAAACAAGCTATGTGCGTAGTGGGTTTGGGGCGGTGGCCCAGGTGCTGGCGGATGCGCACAGCAGTGTTGAGTATATTGGTCGACTGCTGTGGCAGGCGTTTGAGCAGGGGCCGCGGGATCGGGTATTCAACAGCGTGCTCAGGGAGCTGGGCCGCGAGGATGAAAGCAGCGAGATTTCGCGTCTGGTGCGGTGCTATCGCGAGCACCGACCGACGTTGGCGTTGGAGCCGGCCATGCGAGATTTGCTGGGGCGTGTGGGGAGGCTTTACAAGCTGGGGTTGCTCACTGACGGTTTCTTGCCGGCACAGCAGTACAAGGTGGAGGCGTTGGGGTTGACGGAAGTGTTCGACTGCATCGTCTACACAGAAGCGTTGGGGCGGGAGTTCTGGAAGCCGTCACCGCGGGCCTTCGAGCTGATGAGTGAAAGCCTGGGATGCGCGGGCTCGCGGTGCGTCTATGTGGCCGACAACGTGGCGAAGGACTTCGTAGGCCCCAATCAGCTGGGCTGGCGGACGATCAGGCTGCTGCGGCCGGGCCAGTTGCATTATAACGACGGCAAGGCGGCTGGGCCGGCGAGTGTGGCTAACGGGGACACGTTGGCGCAATACACGGTGCCGCATTTGGGGGGGCTGGAGGTGCTGCTAGGGTTGGCCGAAAAATAATTGCAGAAAAACGGAAAAATCCCGTAGTTGCCCGGATTGTGGGCCTATGTTGTTTGCGGTAGTCTAGAGGCACACGTTAAGAGCCTCCAAAAGGACCGCCGTCTTTGGGATCTTTTTCATTTCGGCACGCGAATTCTGATCTACCAGGCAAGTGGCGGTCCTTTTCTATGCGCGGGGGGCGGTAGTTTTCACCTTTCTTGTCAACCGGCTTCACGGTTGGAGCGTCTAAGAGGTAGCTAGCAGGAGCACTTGGAGCCTATGGAGCCCTCGGACGAAGCATTGATGACGGCCCATCGGCAGGGCGACGCGGCAGCGTTCGGACAATTGGTTCGGCGTTACGCGGACTCTCTGTTGGGGTACCTGGTGCGCCTCAGTGGGGACCGGCACTGCGGTGAAGATTTGTTTCAGGAGACGTTTGGCCGTGCGTACCACAAAGCAGGGACATTTGACGGGCGGGGGACGTTTCGCGGGTGGCTTTATGCGATTGCGACGCGGACGGCGATTGACAGTTTGCGAAAGCGTCAGCGGGAGCGTGTGGTGACATCGCTGCAACAGCAAACCAACTCTGAAGAGGACTGTCCGCTGGCTGGGTGCCTGGCGGACGCCAAGGCCACATTGCCGCCTGAGGCGGCGGTGCGGGCTGAACAGGCGGCCCAGGTAAGGCTGGCGGTGGCCGAGTTGCCCTTGCGACAGCGGGCGGCGCTGGTGCTGGCGTATTATGAGGGGCTTAGTTACAAGCAGATTGCCGGGACGCTGGGCTGTTCGGTGGGGACGGTCAAGACGCAGGTGTTTCGGGCGTTGCGGACGCTGGCAACGCGACTGGAAGCGGTGGGAGGGGCAAAATGAAACATTTAACGCAGGATCAACTGATCAGACAGCAGTTTCAGCTGGCCGACGCGGCCGAGGCCAAACTGGTGCACGCGCACCTGGACGGGTGCGAGCAGTGCCGGGAACGTCTGGCCGGTTTGCAACGTAAGTTCGCTTCCCTGGAGCTTTTACGAGAGGCACCGGGTGCGTCGGAGGCCCTGGTCGAGCAGACTTTGGCCCAGTTGGGCGAGGCGGGCGTGGGGCGACGGCCCTGGTATCGCGGTCGGGCCTGGCTGGGGGTGGCGGCGTCTCTGCTGGCGGCCCTGGCGGGCTGGGCGGCGTATGAGCAGTTCTATGGGGCGGCACCGGTGAGGCCTGCTAAGCAGCAGGTAACGCGGCACGACGCCGCCGAGAGTGTCACGCCGGAAGGCGCAGATAGCTACGAATACCCGATGGAAGAAGAATTGGTGGCACGGGCAGACGAGCCGAAGGACGCCGGGGGCACGCCCGGCAAATCCCACAGGACCACTGTGACTAGTGAGCCGCTGGCGGCGGCGGATGCGGGCCCAAAACGCACTATTGGGCCAGACCGTCCCCCAGCAGTGTTGGGGGCTGCCGGAGCTGGCAAAATGGTTGCGACGGAAGATCATGGGCAAGATGCCCATGCCACAAAGCGTGGGCAAGATGCCCGCGACACGGCAGAAGGAAGAATCATGGGCGGGACGCCCATGCCACAAGAGGACCAGCCGCCGTTTGCGCCAGCGAGTAATATCGAGCTGGTGACGCTGCCGCGGCGCGAAGGGGTGCAGCTGACGGTGTACAATGGGGCCGACCTGACGCTGGTACGCGAGCGGCGGAAGCTGACGCTCAAGCGGGGGTGGAACTGGCTGCAGTTCGCATGGGAGAATACCCTGATCGATCCGACGAGCCTGTACCTGGAGCCACAGGCGCAGCGGGACAAGATTCACGTGGAGCAGTTAGTGTATCCGCCGCGCCTGCAACAGATCGGGCGGTGGCTCATCAAATCCGAAGTGGCCGGCGCGGTTCCGTTCGAGATTACGTACTTTACGTCGGGCGTGGCCTGGCGAGCGTTCTATATGGGGACACTCTCGGCGGACGAGGGCACCATGCAGCTAGAGGGTTATGTGCGGGTGGATAATCACTCGGGCGAGGATTACGCCGACGCCCAGACGCGCCTGGTCGTAGGCAAGGTGCACCTGCTGGATAGAATCGCGGAACTGGCCAAGCGGCAATATGCTTACGGCAGACCACCCGGGTTGACTGAAGAAGATGAGGACAGCAAGCACGACGTATCCCTGTTTCCCGACAATGTGTTGTTCAGCAGCGACTGGGGGTGGCGTAAAGACATGGGCGGCATGGGTGGCGGCATGGGTGCCATGGGCGGCGACATGAATTTGGACTTGTGTAATGCACGATGGTTCCGTTCCAAACCTAAGGAGATCGTCAAGGAGGGGCTCAGCGAGTACTTCCTGTACACGATCGAAGGGACCGAGACGATTCCGGACGGTTGGGCTAAGCGGCTGGGCAGCCTCAAGGCCGACGACGTTGAGGTCGTGAACCTGTACAAGTACGAGGAGGAGATGTACGGGCAATCCGTGGTGCGGTTCTTGAGCTTTACCAATGATGAGGAACACAAGCTGGGCGAGACGCCTATACCAGGCGGCATGCTCAAGGTGTATCGCAGCGTCGACGAGGCCGGGTATCTGTCCTATGAAGGGCAATCGGAGTTCAAGTACATCCCCGTGAACGAAGATGTGGAACTCAACCTCGGCGCGGTGGAGAACGTGATTGTCAAGCCGACGCTGATGAACAGCGCCACGGACAACTACTGCTTCGACAGGGACGATAATATCATCGGCTATGATGAGATAGCGAGATTCAAGGTGGCGGTCAAGAACACCCGTGATCTGCCCATCAAGGTGGAGATCAAGCGCAACTTCGGCACGCCGTACTGGAGCCTGCAGCGCGGCGGGGACTTCGCCAAGTACGAAAAGGTGGATGCCGACACGGTCAGGTTCACGCTGCGACTAGACGCGCGTTCAACACAGATATTCGAGTACACGCTGACGAAATACCACGGCGTAAGACAGGAAGAGAACAAATAACGTAAGGACCCTTTCTTAAGGAGACAATCATGACTACCAAAGCGATGCGATGGATGGCCTTGGGGCTGACAGGTTGGTTGCTGGCCGCTGGGGCGGCGGATAAGGCGTGGGGGCGGATCAAGCTGGTGGCGCTGCCGGAGCGGGCGGCGACGGTGATTCGGCTGGACAATCCGCAGGCGACGCTGATCGAGGAAGAACGGGTGCTGACGCTGCAGCAGGGGCTCAACCGGGTGGACTTTTCGTGGCAGGGGGTGAGCATTGACGTCGATTCGATTCGGCTGGCGGTGCTGGATCATCCGGAAAAGGTGACGCTGCTCAATGTGAGCTATCCGCCCAAGGAGGCGGCGCTGGTCTGGGAGATCAGCTCGGCCCAGGCGTGGGAGGAGCGGGTGCGGATCAGCTATCTGTTGGGCAATATCGACCGGCTGGTGGCGTACAAGGCCATCGCCGACAAGGCCGAGAAAATGGTGGACCTCGACAGTTACCTCGTGCTGCGCAACTTCTCCGGTGAGGATTTCGACCTGGCACGTATTCTGCTCGATTACGGCGAGGCCTTCGAACGCGGCATCGACCACCAAGAGACCAAACGGCTGCTGTTCTTCGGCCAGGACCAGGTGCCCATCACCAAGGTCTGGACGTGGGACGCGGGCAAACTGCCCTGGGACCCGGAACAGGTGCCGGACAAGAACATCGGCATTCCGGTGAGCTATCGGATTGTCAACGACGCTGAGCACAAGCTGGGCGAGTTCGCGCTGTGGTCCGGCAAGACGCGGATCTTCCAGGACGACGGACACGAGTCGACCATCTTTCTGGGCGAGGACGTGGCCAGGCTGACCCCCGTGGGCGAAAAGGTGGAGCTTTATATCGGTGACAGCCGTGACATCGTGGTGACGCAGCGGAAAATGAAGGATGAACGAATCAAGGTGCAGCGAAACAAGGGGCATAAGATCGTGCTCTTCGACACGGACGAACAAATCACCGCCAAGATCGAGAACTTCAAGGACAGCCCGGCGGTGCTGACGCTGATCGAGCACATCCCCGGCCAATGGGAGATGGTCAAATTCACGCTGGACGGCAAGAAAGTGGAGTACGAGCGTGAGGACGCCTTTACGATCAAGCTGGAGATCGAGCTGGACGGTCGAAGCGAGAAGGGGCCGGCGGTGCGGAATCTGGTAATGCACTACCATCGGCTGAATGTTCGACCGTAGGAAAATGCAAAATTGAGGTGCCGCTGCGCGACGGAATGTTTAGCGCGGGCAAGATGCCCGCGACACGATAAGGAGTAAGCACAATGAAGCGCTCAATGATAAGCATAATAGTGATGGCGTTGGCCGGTAGCGGGGCGTGGGCCAAGGTGGACCTGGTGACCCTGCCGACGCGGGGCGAGGTGCAGTTGACGATTTATAACTCGGCGGACCTGACGCTGGCGCGCGACAGTCGGGATCTGACGCTGCGCGAGGGCGATAACACGCTGCAATTCTCGTGGGCGAATACGCTGATCGATCCGACGAGCCTGGACATGTTGCCGCTCAAGTACGCCGGCGAAATCGACATCGCCGATTTAACGTTTCCGCCGCGTATGCGGGAGCTGGGTGTCTGGCACATCAACAGCGGGGTGAGCGGGCCGGTGCCGGTTAAGATTACGTATTTCACGTCAGGCCTGTCGTGGCGGGCGTTCTACATGGGCACGCTATCGGAAGACGAGAAGACCATGCGGCTGCAGGGTTACGTGCGGGTGCAGAACAACTCCGGCGAGGACTACGAGAACGCCCAGACGCGGCTGGTGGTCGGCAAGGTACACCTGCTCGACCAAATAGCAGCGTTGGCACGACGGAAGCACCCTTACGGTCGGCCGGGACCGGTGCCCAGGCCGGGGCCCAAGGCGGTAAGGGTTGTCGAAAAATCAGCGAGGGTCATGGAGGGCGTGGTGGCATCTGCAGCCATCAAAATGGACGCAGACGCACCCAAGAAGATTATCAAGGAAGGCCTCAGCGAATACTTCCTTTACACCATTGAGGGTACCGAGACGATCCGCAACGGCTGGGCCAAGCGGCTGCCGAGTTTCGCTGCTGACGAAGTGCCGGTGGTGAACCTGTACAAGTACGAAGAGGAAATGTACGGCCGGGCGGTGATGCGGTTCTTGAGCTTTAGCAACGATGAAAAGCACAAACTGGGTGAAACGCCTATTCCGGGCGGGATGCTCAAGGTGTATCGCGGCGTAGGTGAGGCGGCGCATCTGTCGTACGAAGGGCAGTCGAGCTTCAAGTACATCCCCGTCGAGGAAGAGGTGGAGCTGAACCTGGGGGCGGTGGCCAACATGATTGTCGAGCCTAAGTTGATGAATATCGCGACGGAGAATTTCCGCTACAACGACCACCGTAACATCATCGGTTGGGACGAAATCGCGACGTTCAAGATTGAGGTCAAGAACACGCGTGATCTGCCGGTCAAGGTCGAGATCAAGCGTAACTTCGGCACGCCCTACTGGAGCCTGAAAAAGAGCGGCGAGCACGGCCAGTACGAACAGGTGGACGCGGATACGGTCAAGTTCACGCTGGAGCTGCCGGCGCGGTCTGGCCGAGCGTTCGAGTACACGCTGAGGAAGTACCAGGGAGTGCGGCAAGACGAGTCAAACCGGTAATCGGCGTGCGGTGGTGCAAATGCGCCGGCCAGGCATGAGGAGTATATGTCATGAAGCAATTGATGATAAGTTTGACGTTGGCGGCGATAACGGCTGGCGGGGCGTGGGCCAAGGTGGACCTGGTGACGCTACCGACGCGCGGCGAGGTGCAGTTGACGATTTACAATTCGGCCGATCTGACGTTGGCGCGGGATAGTCGGGATCTGACGCTACGCGAAGGAGATAACACGCTGCAGTTTTCGTGGGCGAACACATTGATCGACCCGACGAGCCTGGACATGCTGCCGTTGAAACATGCGGGCGATATCGATATTGCCGATTTGACGTTTCCGCCGCGGATGCGGGAGCTGGGCGTCTGGCACATCAACAGCGGCGTCAGTGGGCCCGTGCCGATGGAAATTACGTATTTTACGTCGGGGCTGTCATGGCGAGCGTTCTACATGGGAACGCTGTCCGAGGACGAAAAGACCATGCACCTGCAAGGCTACGTGCGCGTGCAGAACAACTCCGGCGAGGATTACGAGAACGCCCAGACACGGCTCATCGTCGGCAAAGTGCACCTGCTGGACCAGATAGCTGATCTGGCGAGGCGGGAGCAACCTTATGGGAAGCCGGGACCAGAGCCTAGGCCGGCGCCGGTGCCACGTTTTGTCGGCCAACCGAAGCGGCCCGCCCTGGGGAACGTACCGCAAGCCGAAGCCCTCTTTTCGCGGGCAAGAGCGCCCAAGAAGATCGTGAAGGAAGGGCTCAGCGAATACTTCCTTTACAGCATTGAGGGCACCGAGACGATCCGCAACGGTTGGGCCAAGCGGCTGCCGAGTTTCGCTGCTGAC
>CAYNXW010000022.1:0-16540 GCA_964401265.1 uncultured Pirellulales bacterium
GAAATACCGTTACCCCGAAGCGTTTCGCGAGGCGGACCACCTCCTCGAAGAAGCCCTCGTCCACCGTCAGAGCTGTCGGGTTGTGGGGGTAATTCAAGATCATGAGCTTTGGCCGCGGATACAAATGTTCGCACACGTAAGCGATGCGTTTCAAGAAGGCCTCGTCGTTGCCCAAAGGCACGCTGATCACGTTGGCTCCCGCCAGGGCCACAGCGTAAACATGAATGGGAAACGCCGGGTCTGCTACAATTGCGGTGTCGCCCGGCCCGAGCATTGCCAGGCAGCCATGGCTGAACCCTTCCTTCGAGCCGATCGTGGCGATGATCTCCTTGTCTGGATCGAGCGAGACGTCCCACTTTCTCTCATACTTCATTGCCATCTCGCGGCGTAGATTATAGACGCCGTTGGAGGCACTATAGCGTTGGTTTCGGGGATCGTGTGCTGCCTCGCAGAGCTTGTCTACAATGATATCGGGCGTCGGATCGTGCGGATTTCCCATGCCCAGGTCAATGATATCGATTCCAGCCTGGCGTTTTTTCAGCTTCAAGGCATTCAATCGCCCGAACAAATAGGGCGGCAACCGTTTAATCCGAGCCGATGGTTCTACCACATATTTCGCCATGTCTTACCTTCCCTCGACGGCTTGTCATTGCGCACGTCGCATTTGCTACTAACATACTTCGCCGCCCCGCCGGCAGTTTTTCTGGGCCTGCCTGCATTGCCATGCCCGTTCTCTGCGGCCACTGCCCCCGTAAACTACAATCAAGCGACAGCTTACAGCCGAGACCCCAATCGTGTCAACCCACGGGCGGCCGCTTGAGGTTCTCAGGCCTGCCACATCGTCCCTCACGGGGGCCTGGCCAGTGGCGTCCATGGACTAGTGCTACCTTGACTCTGGACAACAGCTGCCTACGATTGAGGTAGCGAGCCGGTCCCGGGCAGTCCGTTTGAGGTTACCGCCATGCTGCAGGGCTGCCTCAACTTCCATGTCAGGAGGTTCATGTCATGCTCGCCAAAGCCCAACACAGTCAGTTTGTTCGGTCGCTACCGCTCTTGCTGGTTGCAGCGGTGCTTGTTTTGGCCACTTTCGGGAGCCCGCTGCTCGCCAGGCAGGGCAACGCCTGCGGCCTGACCGCCCAGGCGGCCTTTCGCGCGCGGAATGCCGAGGCCTGGGACGACTTCTGGATCGCCGTTGGCAACTGTCGCAACCTTGGTGGGGCTGGCAGATGTCTGCGAGAGGCGCGGGGGCAACTGCGGGAAGATCTGGCCCTTGCGCGTCAGCAGCGTCAAGCGCGGCTGGAAGTTTGCGCAGAGGTTGGCTCAGGGCCTTACGCGCCGGAGATCGATCCGGAGGACTTCGTCGATTTTGAGGAGGTGCTTGAAGGGGACGGTTTTACGCCCAACCCTTATTTTCCGCTTATACCGGGGAGTAGGTGGGAATACCTCGCGGTCGACGACGAAGGCGAACCCTTTGAAAGAGTTCTGGTCGAAGTTCTCGAAGAAACCACCGAGATTCTCGGTGTCAACTGCATCGTTGTCCGCGATCGCGTCTGGGAGATCGAAGACGAAGAAGAGGTGCTGATCGAGGACACGGCCGACTGGTACGCCCAGCACGTGCTCGGAGAGGTCTGGTACTTTGGCGAACTCTCCCAGGAATTCGAAGACGGCCTGCTTGTCTCGCTGGAAGGTTCCTGGCGAGCAGGTGTTGACGAGGCCCAACCCGGCATCATCATGCTGGCCGATCCCCAGCCGGACGACTTTTACCGGCAGGAGTTTGCCCTGGGCGATGCTGAAGACGTCGCTCGTGTGGTCAGCCGTGGTGCCGAATCTGTCAGCGTTCCTTTCGGCGACTTTGACAGCAACGTGCTTCAGACACGCGACTTTACTCCGATCGAACCGGGCGTTTTTGAACTCAAACACTACGTCCTGGGCATTGGTCCCGTTCTGGAGATCGATCCCGAATCCGGCGAACGGCTCGAATTGATCGACGTGAACATTCCTTGATACGTTCGCATAACCGCTAGCGCTGACCAGAACAGGTTGCTGACCGCGCGAGAGGCCATGGGGTGTGCTGGCTGTGCGCACTATGTGCTCTGCTGGCCGTTTTTTCTCAATGCTACCTCTGGCCGGTTTTGCCGCGGTTCATTTGGCCCACCTTGTCCGTCAGCCAGCCGAGTCGAACCTCTTGCCGCGGATACAACGCCGGGACATAGGGCTTGATATCCAGCACCGGGGTCTCGTGGGCCATATCCACGCCCGATATTTCCAGTCGCTGCCCGACGATACGTTCGAGTTTTACCACGGACAAGCCGATTCCGTTCGGGCGAAAGGGGGAACACGTCGAGAACACCCCGTGCGCCTTTGCGTCCCATGGCGGATGCGCGGTCAACTCATAGCCCTTCAGTAAATGCATATGAAACAGAACAACCACATGGCTGAACCCTTCCAGGTCCACCAGCCCCTCGCGATACTCCGGCCGTATCTCGATTGTCGCCCTCACCTCCATCGCCCCTGCCGCCTGACGCGGTATCCCCTCCCGTAGCTTAAACGGACTGTGTATGACCCCAATAGCCCGGTACTCTATCTTATTCATGCCCATCTGACACCTGCTTTTTCACAAACGTATCTGCGTAACCACGCTTCAGTTTTGGGACAACTCTCAGTTTCTGCTTGCGTTGCTCTGTGTGGGTGCACCTCTGATGCGGCCCGCCAGACGCCGGAGCATACGCCGAAACATGAACTGATGTACGGGAAACACTCCGTACCAATACAGCAACCCCGCAAGCCCCAAAGGCTCAAATATCGCCGTCAGGCAAATGGTGGTGCCCTTTCGCTCGGGGCAGACCTCGAACTGTAGCCAGCCGCGCCCCGGCAAACGCATTTCCGCCCGTAAGCGTACCATCTGATTGGTCTCGTACCGTTCCACTTGCCAAAAATCCACCGTGTCTCCCACCGCCAAAGCGTTTTTGTTTTGCCGACCGCGACGCATTCCCACGCCCCCGAACGCCCGATCCATCAACCCGCGAAGGCGCCACAGCCACGTTGCGTAATACCAGCCAGTCTCGCCCCCTATCCGCTTTATGGGCTCAAAAGCACGCTCGCGGTCGCACTTTACGTGCAACCAGTACGCGTCGTAGAAGCGCCAACCCCGTTGGAAACCTTGTCGCTTCACGGTTTCGGTTGCTTCCAACGGCTCATTGGCCGCCCGAAACGCAGCAAAATCTCGCTCCTCTGCCGTTAGCGCCTTGCGTATAGCTTCGTCCACCCCGCATGGGCGCAACGAGAAATGCTCCATAGCTGAATTGTCATTTACGACGGTCTCATTCCTGATCCCCTCAATCAACGCTCGGCCGGTACGGACATAATGCGGCGTCACCAACCCCAGCCACAAACTCGACAAATAAGGTGTCAACATTTTGACCGGAATCATCCATCGGTGCAAGCCTCGCTGTCGCGCATACGTCTTCATGATTTCGCTGTACGAGACACGATCGCGACCGCCAATCTCGAAAATGGTGCTTCCCGCTACGTCGGCCTCGATCGCTTCGACAAGATAGCCCAGCACATCCTCTATGGCAATCGGCTGTGCCGCAGTTTGCACCCATCGAGGCGTCACCATCACGGGCAGCTTCTCCACCAGCGCCCGAATCATCTCGAACGACAGACTGCCGCTGCCGATGATAATCGACGCCCGCAGCTCCAGGGTCTCGATGCCGGAGTTGCGAAATATTTGCCCCACCTCGTGACGACTCGCCAGATGAGCGGACAAATTATTGTCGCCGCCCAATCCCCCCAAATACACAATCCGCCGCACCCGTGCTTGTCTGGCCGCCGCGGCAAAATTGCATGCTCCGCGGCGGTCGCGTTCTGCGAAGTCTCCCTTTGCCCCCATCGAGTGAATCAGATAGAATGCGGTGTCCACCCCGGCCAGTGCCGCTCCCAGCGATGCACGCTCCAACACATCTCCCTTTACCAGCTCTGTCCGCTCAGACAGAGCCGCCGTCAGCGTCGTCGTCCGCCGTGCCAGGCAGCGAACTTGATACGCCGAGTGCTGGAGACGGCTCACCAATGCCCTGCCCACATAACCGGTCGCGCCCGCTACCAGTATCAGGCGATTCACGCCTTTGGCTAGTCGCCCAAGGCCTGCGTTATGCATGTCCTGCTGCCCTGCACCCATATACACATTATATCACCCCGCATCGTGGGAGACAGAGCGTGATGAAACCAGCGTCCAGGCCCTTACAGGACGTCCCTGCATGCAAAGGCTTTCTCTAGCCGACGCCAATCCCTGCCAGGCTTCCCACCTGATAGACCACCAGCGTCACCACATACGCGAGCACCGTCAAGGCTGCGAACTGCCCTGCCGCCCACCACCACGAGCCCGTTTCCTTGCGTGTTACGGCCAAGGTTGCCATGCAGGGGGTTGCAATCAAACAGAACACCAGCATGCAGAATCCCACCAAAGGGGAATAATTTGCCCGCAAATGCTCCTGCAAAGGCCTCAGTCGTGCCTGATCGGCCTCTTGTTGGGCCAGCGTAGCACCGTTAGCGTCGTCGGGGCCGTCGGGCGTCTCTGTCTGGCCCTGCTCCACCGAGTAGACAATCCCCATCTGGGCCACGAAGAGCTCTTTGGCCGCGAACGCCCCGATCAACGCGGTGCCCACCTTCCAGTCAAACCCCAAGGGCTTTAGCAGCGGCTCCATCTGCCGACCGATTCGCCCCGCCCACGACTGTGCCAACTGCTCGCTGCCCTGCAGGGCCTCGGGCCCATCAGTCTGGCGCTCTATCTGGGGGAAACTCGTCAAGAACCACATTGCCATCGAGATCGCCAGAATCAGGGTTCCTGCCTTACGCAAATACATCCACGACCGCTGCCAAACGTGCATTGCCACTGCCCGCAACGTCGGCATACGATACGGGGGCAACTCCAGCACAAACGGCGCCGCCTCACCTTTGAACACCGTCCAGCGCAACACTCGAGCGGCCCCCATGGCCAGTAAAATTCCTATCACATAGATGAGGTACATTACCGCGGCCCGAGCCTCTCGTGCAAAGAACGCGGGAATCAACATTGCGTAGATCACAAACCTCGCGCTGCAACTCATCAAGGGCAGCACCATGATTGTCGTCAAGCGGTCGGCACGATTTTCGAGTATGCGTGTTCCCATGATCGCCGGCACCGTACAGCCGAACCCGGTCAACAGTGGAATAAAGCTCTTGCCGTGCAAGCCCATCCACTTCATCACCCGGTCCATCAAGAACGCCGCCCGCGCCATGTACCCTGTGTCTTCCAACAGTGTGATTGCGGCGAACAACAGCACGATGTTTGGCAAGAATACCACCACGTTGCCGACGCCCCCCAGCACTCCGTCCACCAGCAGCGAGCGCAACAACAGCCCTCGTCCCTCAGGCCAGGCCTGCTCTAGTCCCGCTGCCAGGGATGCTAATCCGTCTTCCAATACGCCCGTCGGGGCCGCTCCCAACCGGAACACTATCCAAAAGGTCAAATACATCAGGATCGCAAAAATTGGCAACCCCACCACCCGGTTCGTCAAGACCTTGTCGATCCGGTCCGACAGCTCGATGCGTGCTGCCGCACTGGAGAGCACCACCTGTCGGCACAAGCCGTGCACATACCCGTAGCGTCGCTCGGCTATCAGGGCTTCTGGGTCCTCCCCGAACAACCCCTGCAATCGCTCTTGGCTCAACCGCACCTGCTTCTGCACATCCGCATGGCCCGCTCGCGCGTGCACCCGCATCAACACTTCGCTGTCGTTCTCCAGGAGCTTCAATGCCACCCAGCGAGGCGAGACCGCGTCGCATAAGGCCGGCGCGCTTGTTGCGTCCTCTGTCGGTCGATGCTGGCCGATCAAATAACTCAACGTCGCCAGCTCTTTTTCAATTTCCTCACCGTAACCCAACGTCGCGCCCGCTTTGGCTTGCCATTGGCCCTGCCCTACCTCCACCACCCGGTCCAAGAGCTGCTTGATCCCCTTGCTGCGCGTGCCCACGGTTGGCACCACGGGCGCCCCCAAATCGCGGCTCAAGGCCTCCATGTCGACGTGCATTCCCTTTTTCTTGAGCTCGTCGGCCATGTTCAGGGCCACCACCAGAGACGCGCCCATCTCCCGCAACTGTGCTGTCAGATACAAATGGCGTTCCAGGCAGGAGCCGTCCACGATGTTGATCACCACGTCAGGCCGCTGGCGAATAATGAAATCGCGTGCCACCACCTCTTCCACGGAATAGGCCGTCAAGGAATAGGTTCCCGGCAAATCGATCACGCGTATCCGATACCCGCCGTGCACGACCTCCCCCTCTTTGGTCTCCACGGTCACTCCGCCGTAATTGCCCACGTGCTGGCGTGACCCCGTCAGGCAATTGAAAATCGTCGTTTTGCCCGAATTGGGATTCCCCGCCAATGCTACCGTAATCGTACGCAATGCCTTACCTCGCTCCTTCGGTGCTCGCTCGCCCCGCGACGCTGACAACAATCCCAAGAACATGCTACCTCTCTTCCGCCAATCCCATCCATAACCGCTTCTCTGCTGGCCCTTTCGCGGCAAATCAGTGTATGTAGCGTCAGGCTCGGCCACGTCCATTCTCGCCAGGTTACGCCAATTCACCTGCTTCTTGCTGTAAGTTTTTTGATAGCAAGGCTTTGCGTCGGTCTGGCTGTGTAATCTTTTTGGCACACCTTTATGGATTGTACGGCGCGTCGAACTTTCCGTCAACCCTTAGCCTGCGCAATCATTTCCTGCTATAATGCCCCCATGGAAAAACCAACCGCTTACATTGAAACCATGGGCTGTCAGATGAACAAGCTCGATTCTGAACTCATCGCGGCCCAACTCGCCCAGGCAGGCTATCTGCCCGTCGACTCACCCGAGTGTGCTAGCGTTGTCGTCTACAACACGTGCTCCGTCCGTCAGCACGCCGAAGACAAGGTCATCTCCAAAGTCGCTCAACTGCACCACCGCCGCCAAGACGAGCCGTTTGTGCTTGCCATCGTTGGTTGCATGGCCCAGCGTCTTGGCCAAGAGCTTCTTGATTCCCACCCCCGCGTCGACATCGTTTGTGGCCCCAACCAGATCCACCAACTGGCCCGCCTTGTCCAAGAGGCCCAGAGCCAGCGGAGGCGCAGCATTCTGCTCAACGACCCTGCCGTCAATGGCCAACTCGAACAACTCGACGCCTCCCGCTCGGCTGACCACACGGTCTCGCCCTTCGCTGCCTACATCCGTGTCATGAGAGGCTGCAACAACTTCTGCACCTACTGCATCGTTCCCTACGTCAGAGGGCGTGAGACTTCGCGTCCGATCAGGCATATCGTAGATGAAGCCCGACGACTGGTCGATAAGGGCATCCGTGAGATCACTCTTCTGGGCCAAACCGTCAACGCTTACGACTACGCCGAGGCGGGCACATCCTATACCCTCGCCGACGTTCTCGAAGCCCTACACGATCTGCCAGGGCTCGACCGTCTCCGCTTTGTCACCAGCTTTCCGCGTGACTTCCACAGCAGCATCCTGCACGCCATGGCCGATCTGCCCAACGTCTGTCCCTACCTCCACCTGCCCGCGCAGTCCGGCTCCGACCGCGTCCTCAAACTGATGAAGCGGCGCTACACCGCCAGCGAGTACCTCGATCTGCTCCAAGAGGCCCGGGACATCGTGGGCGACCTTACCGTCGCCGGCGACTTTATCGTTGGGTTTCCCACCGAAACCGATCACGACTTCGAGCTTACCTGCGAATTGCTGCGCGCCGCCCGCTACAAGAACGCCTTTATCTTCAAGTACAGCCCCCGGCCCAACACCTTCGCCGAAAAGAATCTCCCCGACGACGTCCCCGAACCCGTCAAACGCAAGCGTAATACCACTTTGCTCGACCTGCAGAACGCCATCAGCCTTGAAGACAACCAGCGCTTCGTAGGCCAAACCGTCTCGGTCCTCGTCGAAAACCTCAGCCCCAAACCCCACCTCAACACGCAGGCCCCCGCGAGTGAAGACTCAGGCCACAGCGACGCTGCCTCTCAACCAACCCAGCACCCTCAGCTTATAGGCCGTACCCCTGGCGACCACATCGTCGTCTTCAATGGCCCCACCTCCCTCATAGGCCAAATCACACCTGTTACCGTCACCAAGGCCTCCGCCCTGACCCTCTTCGCCCAACTCTGACGTGGCGCTCTCATCTTGCCCATGAGTGAAACAACCGTCGCTGGAGGCGACACCGGTGTGATTTGCGTGTAGGTGCGAAGCCCAATAGCTGCTTATGCCATTATCGCTCTCGCTTTGCTCTAAGGTGGGAACTCATACGATGTCACTAGCCATGCCGCGCCCTAGCCAAGGGGCTGTTGCTGCCATGTGCGGTCTATTCCAGCACAATGATTGTGTCGACATCGTCCCAATGGTCCGCGGGATCAAGCGTCAAGCGTACGTTGGTGTGGGTCTGGCGCAATGAGACCTTGTGGCCACTGTCGAGCAGCTTAGCTGAGGAAAAACGTCGATCGTCAGCGGGTACGGGAAGTTGAAGGCTGCGATCTTTCGGGGGCAGGAACAGATGCAGGAAAGTCTTTTTGCCGTCTGGCGACTCGGTGGCGACATAAGGTAAGCCGTTGAGCGGTTGTCCCTCTGCGGGCCAATCCTGTGCGGCCTTCGTGCGGTAGGCGCGGCTGGGGCGTGTGTCGAACAGCGACTTCCGGGTGCGGACCGAACGACCACGTTACGCCACCGCCCATTCTGCCGGAGAGGGCGGCCTGTAGAATGGTGTAGCGGTAGGCCAGTTCGGGGCACCATTGGACCGTTGCGCCCTCGGCCCACCAGTCGCTCGTGATCGTCTAGCATCGCAGCCAGGCCGTAGAGGGGTAGGGTGGCTCCATCCGTTCCCTCGCACCGTAATCGACACAGGCACGATTGAGTCCAGAGTTTTGGATAAGCCAGGCCCCCGGCTGCCGGTCGAGAATCGTCTTAGGCAGTCGCGCCGCGTCCACTTGCTGGGGCAGGCCACCATCACTGTAGTAACCCGAGACGTTCTTTCCGTAGCGATCCGCCATCTCGGCCACAAGCTCGTTGACAAAGTCGTTCCAACGGCGAAACGGCGGCTCGTCGTTCCACCCGACGCGGTCCTGATCGTTGCGGGTAAAATCATGGCCATCACTGGGATGGATATACAGAACAACGCGGATCTGTTTGGCTTTTAACGCCCGGATCAGGTCCCCAATGGCGTCCCGTCGCGAGCAATGGCCCGGCAGACGCCGTTTCATCACATCGCTGGGGAAAAGAACATTCATGTTGGCATGCCAGGTGGTGAAAATTACATATTGCGCCCCCATGACAGCGGCCGTGGCGGCGAAGTCGTCGACATCGAGGTTGTCCGCCAGTTCGTCGAGACTCTGTACCGCTGTGCCATCGGCCCACTCAGTTGAGCCCCATTGATAAGGCTTGCCTACAAACGTGTAGTGGGCGAAGAGCCCCAGGTGCATGTCAACGAACGACGCAGGGTCGGACGTCTCACGCTGGCCTGGGTCTTGCTGGGCCTGTGACACTGCCGCTGCTGTCAACATTATCAAAGCCAGAGGGCCTATCAGAGGTTTCTGGTTCATTATAAGAGTTCTTTTCCAGGGTTCTTGAACTCAACTCATGGTGTCTTATCCTTCGCCAGCTCGTCGAGTTCCCTTCTGAGCGTATCGCACACTGTTTCGACCTGCTGTTCGCTGAGGTTGTTGTGGAAAGGCAGTGCCATCGTTCGGGCTGCTATGGCCTCCGTTACGGGGAAATCGGTCCGCTTGTGCCCAAAGCGTTCCACCATGAAGGGCTGTAAGTGTATGGGGCTGAAGTAGTTGCTGCAGCCGATCCCCTCCTGGCGCAGCTGCTCCAGAAGTGTGTCTCGCTGCTCCTGGTTGAACTCGTCCGCGAGGCGCACCACGTACACAAACCAGTTGACGTCACAACATGGCGGGTCTGTTGGCAGGACCAGTCTTGCGTCCCCCGCCAGCCGTTCGCTGTACATCTCGAACACTCGTCGCCGCTTGGCCTTGATTTCATCGAGTCGCTTGAGTTGCTCGATACCCAATGCGCAATTGATGTCTGAAAGCCGATAGTTGTACCCCAGCCTTGCATGGGCCAGCCAACCGGCGTGTGGGTCTCGACCCTGGTTTCGCAGCGATCCGCAAAGCATGGCTGCATGCTCGTCGTCCGTCAGAATTATTCCCCCCTCGCCCGTTGTGATCTGCTTGTTCGGGTAGAAGGCAAAGGTGCTCATCTGTCCCAGCGTTCCGCACGCTAGGTCGTTCACCTTGCTGCCCAAGGCCTCGCAGGAATCTTCCACGCACAGTAACCCCTTATCCCGTGCCAACTTATAGACAGCATCGATGCCCGCCGGATTGCCGAACACCTCCACCGGTATCACGGCCTTGGTCCGCTCGGTGATCTTGCTGGCCACTCCCTCAGCCGTGAGGTTGTACGTGACGGGGTCCACGTCGGCGAAGACCGGTGTCGCTCCCGTCATGAGGATGCAGTTCGACGTCGCAATAAAACTGAACGGCGTGGTGATTACCTCGTCGCCCGGGCCCACGCCCAATGAGAGCAAACACAGGTGCAGCGCACTGGTGCCGCTGTTGACTGCTATGCCGTAGCGCCGACCGACCACGTCGGCAAAGAGCGTCTCAAACTCACCTAACTTGGGGCCCAGACTCAGGTTAGGCGTTTGCAGCACGGCCACGACAGCATCGATCTCGGTCTGACTGATGTCCGGTCCTGATAATGGTATCTTCACCCTTGCTTCCTCCATAAAACGCCAGAAACTCGCTGGAAACCTCTAATAAACGCGCCCGCCTGGCCCCGGTCAACTGAAATGTCAACCACCTTCTCAGTCTCTGTATCGGCCAATGTCACGCTTGGCTTTGCACTTCCAGCCGGCTGCACATTTGGAAATACGCTGCGATGCCGCTACACTGTGGTGCAACGAACTAGACGCTAATAAGATAGGACCAATTAACCGCTTATGGACAACCTGCACGACAAGATCGCTCGGCTGCTGCTGCCTGCCGTTACGACGCCGGGCCAATACATCGGCACCGAACTCAACGCCATTCGTAAAGACCCGTCGGAGTGTGACTTACGTGTGGCATTGGCCTTTCCCGACACTTACGCCGTCGGTATGAGCTACATCGGCTATGCCATCCTCTACGCGATTCTCAACGGCAAAGACGACATCGGCTGTGAGCGGGTTTTTGCGCCTTGGACTGACGCCGCCGAGGTTATGCGAAAACACGACATTCCGCTTTATTCGTGGGAGACGAGAACGGCCGTTCGCGATTTTGATGTTGTGGGCATCACGCTGCAGCATGAACTGAGCTACAGTAACGTGTTGTATTTATTGGACTTAGCGGGCATTACCTTTCGGGCGGTCGATCGGGGTGAGGATGAGCCACTCATCGTGGGTGGAGGCCCGCTGGCGGACTGCTGCGAACCGGTGGCGGACTTTTTCGACCTGGTCGTCCTGGGCGACGGGGAGGAGGCGTTTCCTGCTGTTCTGGAGGCTATTCGTGAGCTTGCGGGGCGTAAGTCCGGTGTGAGGCGGGGTTCAGGTGGAGGGGTGGGGCCCAGCCGTCGCGAGCTGCTTCTTGAGATCGGCCGGCGTTTTCCTTTTGTTTACGTTCCCCAGTTTTACGAGTGCAACTACCATGCCGACGGGACGTTGGCGTCGCTGGCACCGACGGAAGATGGTTTGCCAACCTGTGTCGAGCGGGCCATCGTGGCCGATCTGGACCAGGCTGGCTACCCAACTGCCCCGGTCGTGCCCTTCACTGAGAGCATCCACGACCGCATCGCCATCGAGATTATGCGAGGCTGTCCCCAGCGTTGTGCCTTTTGCCACGCAGGCCATACCCGTGGTCCGTTGCGTGCCCGCAGTGTCGATACCATTGTCGATATCGCCTGGCAGAGCTACCTGAAGACAGGGCACGACACGGTGTCGTTGCTGAGTCTCTCGAGTAGCGATTACCCTGATCTGGGTGAACTGGTTGAAAGGCTTTACGGGCGTTTTGAGGGCGAGCACGTGGGTATTTCGCTGCCGTCGCTACGGGTGGATAAGCAGTTGAAGGACCTGCCGGGCACGGTGGCGGGCGTGAGGCGGGAAGGCCTTACGCTGGCAGTGGAGACGGCCAGCGACCGTATCCGCAAAGCCATCGGCAAGCGTGTGACGGACGGCGATTTGCTGGCGACGGTGTGGGCTGCTTACGAGGCCGGCTGGCGGCGTGCGAAACTCTACTTCATGGTTGGTCTGCCCGGTGAGCGTGATGACGATATTGATGCTATTGTCGATCTGTCAGGGCAGATCAGTCATTTGCGGCGGGAGGTCGCCGGTGGCCCCGCCGCCGTGAGCGCGACGGTGTCGTGGTTGGTGCCCAAGCCTCACACGCCGCTGCAGTTTATGGCGATGCAGGGGGCCGACTACTTCTACGAGGCCAAGCGGGCATTGCTATGGGCCAATAAGTCGCTTAGGGGGGCATCGGTGCATTTGAAGTTTCACCATATGCAACGGTCGCTGCTGGAAGGGGCCTTTGCGCGGGGGGACCGGCGGCTGGGCAGGGTGATTGAGGCTGCCTATAAGGCCGGGGCGAAGTTCGACGCGTGGGACGAGTGCTTTGACTATCAATTGTACGTGGACGCGTTTGCTGAATGTGGGCTGGCTGCAGGCTTTTATGCGCATCGCGAGCGGGGCGAGCATGAGGTGTTGCCTTGGGACCATTTGGGAGGCACGGGGCGTGCGACGCTTTATCGGCGGTACGAACGGATCAAGGCTATGGTGGACACGGGGCAAGCGTCGTAAAGAGACGGTAAGATTGTTTGTCGACTGGCTTGAGTAGTGAGGGTAGGTCGGAGTGGAAGAACGGGTCATGTCATTTCTGTTGCTTCAACTGGCCAGTGGCAGGGTGTTTTTCCTTGGAGTTGCGATGCTCGTGCTGGCGGGGGTGGTGGATTTTGTTTATAAGAGCCATGGGTCGCGGCTTATACAGATCGTTCTGGCTATTATGGGTATGGGACTGGTTGCGGTTTCTGCGACGGCGCTGGCTTGGTGGTTCTATGTGGTCTGGGGGGGCGTTGTGGGGCTATGGCTGGGTGCAGCCAGTCTGGGGGCAACGCGGGCAGGGGCAATGCGACGGGCACTTTCGCTGGCAGTGGTTGTGGTTGGTGCGGCGGGTGCGGGTGCTGAATGCGCGTACGAGCGGGGTGAGGAGGTGGCGGGTGAAGGGGTGAGGCAGATGTGTGTTATTGGGGACTCGCTGACGGCTGGGATCGGGGCGGCGAGGGAGCGGACATGGCCGATCATTTTGGAGGCTCGGCATGGTGTGCGGGTGATCAGTCGAGCGCGGGCAGGGGCGACGCTTTCGTTGGCGATGGAGCAGGCGCGGTCAGTTCCGAATGGTACGGGGGTTGTTGTTCTGGAGATCGGGGGTAATGATCTTTTGGGTGGTGCAACGGCTTTTCAATTTGAGGCTGACCTGGAGAATCTGTTGCAGGCGGTGGTGAGGACTGGGCGGCCTGTGGTTATGTTTGAGCTGCCTTTGTGGCCTTTTCAGAACGGTTATGGCCTGGTTCAGCGTAGGCTGGCGGCTCGCTATGGAGTGATTTTGATTCCGAAGCGGCGTTTAGCGGCCATTTTGTTTGCCGACGGGGGTACGGTTGACGGGCTGCATTTGTCCGGTCAGGGGCACGAGGCGATGGCGGAGCTGGTCTGGTCGGTTCTGGCGGGGCGTCGTTAGGCGATGCCCGTCGAGAGGGTGTTGGCGATGGTTGAGGAGTTTTTTGGAGAGCGGGTTGAGGTGGAGCAGGCGGCGGCGTCGCCACGGCCGGTGCGGTTTACGTGGCGGGGGCAGGTGCACGAGGTGGCGAAGGTGGAGCATGTGCGGGTGGATACGGGCTTTGGGTCTACGCCGGCTCGGAGCAGGAAGTGGTACAGCCGGCATCATCGGCGGTATTATCTGGCGCGGGATGCTGAGGGGGATCTGTTCGAGATGTATCTGGACTACGCCAATCGGCAGAAGCCTTCGTGGTGGCTGGTGAAGCGTTGGCCGGGGGGTCAGGAGCAGTAGTGGTTGATGAGGGTGGGGAGGTGGTCGGTGAGGTAGCGTAGGCGTAGGCGGGAGGAGGTGAAGCCGAGGGCGGGGCTGTAGCCGAGGTTGCCGTCGATGGTGAGGATGGCGGCCTGGGCGTCGGTGAGGGTGAGGTGGTGGCGGTTGTCTTTGGCGGCTTCGATGCGCATGGTGTAGCCGAGGGTGACGAGGGCGAGGATGAGGGTGTGGAGGCCTTCGAGTAGGGAGTAGTTGTAGAAGTTGTGGCCGCAGTAGCCCATGCCGGCGAGTCGGCAGAGCAGGTGGCGGCTGACGAGTGACTGGACGTCGTCGGGCCAGGGGCCGAAGGAGGGTTCAAGAGTGGCCAGGTCGATGTCGGGCCAGTGGGGTTGGATTTTGGGCAGGGTGCCTTTGGTATGGCCCATTTGGCGCATGTGGCGGAGTCTGGTGAGGCGGTCGCGGATGCGGCGGGGCAGGGTGTTGCGTTCGGGGGCGGTGACGATGGTGGTGGGTTGGCAGAGGCAGAAGAAGATTTGGCCCAGGAGGCGGCGGGGTTTATGGGGGAGGGGGAAGTGCAGGGTTGGGGCAGAATGTCCCCCAGCGGTGCTGGGGGCTTGTGAGGCGGAGGGTGTGGTGTTTTGTAGTTCGGCGAGGGTGGCGCCTTTGAACATGGCGAGCAGGTCGGGGGCGTCGTCGGGGGCGACGTTTTTCCATTTGACCATTTTGAGGTGGCTGGCGAAGCGGTAGAGCCAGTGGAGTCGCTGGGTAAGGGGTAGGGCGTCGCTGGTGACGATGTGGAGGAGGGCGTCGTTGACGGCAAGGAAGGTGTCGGGGGCGACGTGTTGGCCGGGTAGCAGGGGTGGCAGGGGCAGTTGCTCGATGGCGGGTGTGACGAGTTTGTTGGCGAGCTGTTTGAGCTGGCGGGCGTAGTCGCGTAGGTTGCCGGCTTCGTTGGCGATGACGCCGGGGCAGTCGAAGCGGAGGCCGACGTGGAGTTTGCCGGCGACGGGGGTGAGGACGAAGGGGAAGAGCTGGCAGGCGAGGGGTTTGGCGGCCAGGCCGAAGCGTTTGTGGATGATGCAGAGGTTGTTGTCGTCGAGGAAGACGCAGCGGCCGTCGGGGCGTTTGGCCAGGCCGAAGCCGAGCTTGCGGGCGGTGGGGTGGCGGACGAAGAGGCGTTCGGTGCCGATGATGGCGGGCCAGTCGGCTAATTTGGCGATGCGCTGGCGTTCGTCAGGGCGGACGGCGACGAGGAAGGAGCGGCAGCCCCGGCCACAACAGATGCAGTGGTATTGCTGCTGGGCGACGAGATCGGGGTTGAATTCTATCTTCATGCGGGTCCTTTGGTTAGCACATTGGTCAGGATGGTATTATGGCGCGCAGAGCGGCCCAGGGGAAGGGCAAAGGATGGTTGAAGGTTGAGGGTTGGGTCAGGAGTGAAGGGAGAAGTTTGTTCTTGCGTTGGCGGGGATGGGGAGTTGAGAGGGTGCCTGCGGCGGTGATATCAGGTACGGGTGACAAGTCAGCCATATTATGGGCTGTGGGGCGTTGTGAGGGCCCGGGGTGTCGGATGTGTCTTTCTCCATACTAGTGTTGCGATTGCCCAGAAGAAACTGACGGCGGTTGCCAGATAGAGGCCTGTTATGCCAGCGACTATCATTTTGGGTATCAGGTACAAATCGTGGAAGTCCGTACGGGTAAAGGTGTATTTCAGTTCAGGCGAGCTTTGGGCGGCTTGCACGCACGCGTTTTGCTTATAACTGTCCAAGGCGTCAGTGTTAAGATTGTGTGTAATAGCGACGCATGCGATTATTGCGAAAAGTAACACCAGCCACACCCGCTTTGTTATATTGGCTTTATCCATAATCCACGCGCAGATTCCGACTTCGACGGCGCTGAGTATGAGCATGGAGAGCAGTGTGATGGAATCGCCGCATTGGCCGAATATGGTGAAAGGCCAGTAGCCAATGATCAATCCCATACCAAAACCACGGCATTCATGACCGGGATATATCAGTAGAGCCATGACGCCCAGGAGCCATACGCTGACAAAAACCAGGCGGTGCTTGTACATGGTCAGGCCTCCTTATCCGATCACGTTTGCATGGTTTTCATCATAAAGTCTTTATGCGATGAGCGTGTTCGATGACAGTATTGCCGGGTCGAGGGGGTGTCTGCTTAGAAGCTGTGTCGTGAATAGCCGAAACTGGGGCGGGGTGCAAGGGGGTTTTCGAGGGCAGAGGGACGATGGCGGGGCAGGGGCAGGTCGTGAACGTGGGGTTCGGGTTGCGGGTGACACTCTACGTGATCGGTCGTCTAACCCCTCATCAAGAAGGGGGGCTTCATGGGGGGCATGCCATGTTAGTCATACGCAAGAAGCCCCTGGCACGGAGGGGTTGACGGAAAGTTTGGCGCGTCGTACAATGTACGAGGAAGTGGCCAGGTGGTTTTGTGGGGGGGTGGTTT
>CAYNXW010000023.1:0-15687 GCA_964401265.1 uncultured Pirellulales bacterium
TGTCTTTACCCGGCCGGCGCCAGTATTCGTTCTCTCCAGTCTTGGTGCGAACCCATCCGCATTGTTCTAGCACAGGTCGCACATCTCCGCGACGGTTGAAATCATCACCAGGGCGTGCGCCCTTCTCTGGCGGAGAGCCGCATGGTCCGACGGACAGCGGGCTTCTCTGGCCGACCATGCCATTGTTCGACGGACAATCGCCACTGTGCGAAATCTCTGCCGACGAGTAGCCTTGTCCGACCGATGAGGCGTCTCTCTGACCGACATCCGCCGAGACCGTCGGACCATCGACCACTGGTGGTACAAACTCATTGAGTTCCCACGCCGCCTGCAGCAGCACCTCACGCTGGGCGGCCGTTAAAACCGGCACATCGGCCAATTCGCCCTGAAATAGCTCGTAGCCCGCTGTCGGCGTACACAGAAACAGCCCACCCTCGCCACGGGTCTCAATGAGCGTTGCCGGTTTGCCGTCATGGAGCCGCTGGGCCAGCTTGAGGTTGCCGCAGATGGCCTCAGAGCAGCGATAGACGACGTGCCAGCCGCCCGAGGGGCTCGCTTCGATGACGAGCTGTGTAGCCAGCTCTGGGGCGGTTTGCGTGATACGCTGATGCCAGGCGTCAAAGGCCTCACCGGCCATGTCAAAATCGATCAGCTCCAGATTCCCGGACACGCTGCCGCAAACCAGACACAGACCATCGTGGCCATTGGCGAACCAGGCGTCCACCTCGGCGGTCGTGGGCAGTCGCTTCTGATACTGACGCCAGCCGCCCAGCGCCGGGCGTTTCTCGGCCCGCCGCGCCGGCAAGACGCACAGGCCCGCTTGGAGGTAGGCACGAGCGGCGCTTAGCATGTTGGATTCCTCTACCATGGTGTTCCTTAAAAGGGCACGCCCGTGTCGTCCTCGGCGAACACGTACTCAGGCAGGTTGCCGTCATCACGTTCGTCGCTGCCATCGAGTCGTGGGGGTTGGGGTCCAAGCTCGTGCCCGACGATGCGGTCGAACTTCTCACCGGCGACCGAGCGCACCGTAATGGCCTGGGTCTCGGCGATGCCGCCCGCCTCACAGATTGCCACGGCCCGCTCGGACGCCTCAGGCACAGGCTCGTTGCAACGCGCCCGCCACCACGCCTCGGCCTTGGCGCGGGCGTAGCCGGTATGTTCAAAGCAGATCCACTCGGAGATGTACTGCTGCCAGCCAATGGTGTATTCCACCCGCATACTGCGCGGCCCATTGGGCTTGTCGCGTTTGATGTGCACGCTGTAGCTGGTGTCGCGCACCTCGTAGTCGGTGGTGGTCACTTCACCCGAAAGGATGGGCGCCTCGCTGGCCTGACGTTCGTGCTTATCCCGCTGGGGCGGCGGAAACTCATGGCCACACTCGGGACAGACGGCGTAGGCCGCATGAATGAGAGCCTGGCAGCCAGGGCACTCCTTCGCCGGTGCTTCGCCAGAGCCCTGAGCTGGGGTGTTTATCTGTAGGGCATCAATGGGCCCGTGGCGCAGCACGTTGCCGGCAAAATCTAAAACGAGACAATCCTTTTTGGAGGGATGCAGACGGAAACCACGACCGGTTGCCTGGCAGTAGAGTCCGGGTGAATTGGTGGGTCGCAGCAAGGCGATACAGTCGATGTTGGGGGCATCAAAACCCGTGGTGAGCACGTTGACGTTGACCAGATACTGGAGCTTACCGGCCTTGAAACGCTCCAAGGTCTCGGCCCGCTCAAACGGTAGCGTCTCGCCACAGACAAAACCGCACTCCTGGCCCACTTCGCCCAAGATGTGCTGAATGTGCAAGGCATGCTGGACCCCACTGGCAAAGATCAGCACACTGTGGCGGTCCTGGGTAAGCTCAACAATCTCGCGACAGGCCGCCCGCACCAGGCCGTCCTCATCCATGAGCTGTTCCACTTCCGTCGCGACAAACTCGCCGCCCCGCAGATGCAGGCCCGAGGTGTCGACCTTGCGCTGACCGGCCTTGGTCTTCAACGGGCACAGATAGCCCTGCATCATCAGCTCACGTACACCGATCTCGTAGCAGACATGGTTGAGCAGGTTCTCCGGCGCGCAGATCATGCCGGTCGACATGCGAAAGGGCGTGGCGGTAAAGCCAACCAGTCGCACGTGAGGGTTGACCACCTTTGCGTCGGCCAGGAACGTGCGATACATACCTTCGCCGTCGGGGGCAATGAGGTGACTTTCATCGACTATAATCAAATCAAAGCGCCCCAATTCACACGCCCGCTTATAGACGCTCTGGATGCCGGCCACGATGACAGGATGTTCGGTATCGCGGCTCTTGAGGCCAGCCGAATACACGCCGATCTGATGCCACAGATCGGGCGCCATGGTATGCAGCTTGTCCACCGCCTGCTCGAGAAGCTCCTTGACGTGCGCCAGTACCAGCACCCGCCCATTCCACTGCTGCACCGCATCACGACAGATAGTGGAAATGAGGATGCTCTTGCCGGCGCCGGTGGGACAGACCACGCAGGGGTTGTCATCGCGCCGACGCAGGTGGTCGTACACGGCCGCAACGGCCTCGGCCTGATACGAACGCAGCGTGATCGGGTTGGACACCGCTCCTACCACACTCATCAGAGGTCCTCTCCGGCGGCCAGCGGGCGGTTGCACAGCGGGCAGAAGCGCAGCGGCAGGGTCTCGATACGCACCGTCAGATGGCCATTGGGCCTATCAACCTGACGCCGCCGGGTCAACAGCACGTCAATCTGACCGTCGTTGGTGTAGATGCCGTTATGCTCGAGCGCATCGAGGGTTGGCTTTTGTAGATTATCCAGGTCTCTAATGCGCCTATCCGGTGGAAACGCATCCATGGCCAGGGCGATGCGCCCGCCCAAGGGTGGCTTACGGGGCCCGCTACCACCCAGCAGGGCGCAGACGTTTTTGCGGAACGTCCGGCCCTCCCGGCTGATTAGGGTGCGATGCCCAACGTGGCGCCAGTAATGGTTGACACTCGGCGGATAAGGCAGGGTAATCAGCATGGCAACCTCCTTAGCGCTGCCACGGGGGCGTCGCATCCGTCGTTGAGGCCTGCTGGGGTTGACCGGCAGCCGAGGGTTTGGATGCATAGTCTTTGATCTCGTTGGCCAGCTCATCGTTGTCACTGCGTTTCTTGACCTTGACGGTCACGACCAGCGGGATGTTGTGCAGGTCCACGCTATCGCGGGGCTGCATCACGCCCACGGCATGGCAGATGGCCGACAACTCACCACGGGCGATCTTGACCGCCGTGGCGTTGGGGTTGTTGAGGTTGAGCCGAGCCCAAAGTACACGGTTCTTGTACTCGCCCTCCAGGATGGTGAACGTCAGCTGCAAGTAGCTGCCTGAGCCGCTCTTGGTGGCCTTCATCTCCGATTCGGTGATGGCGGCCAGATAGTCACCCTCAGGCAAGGGTTCAAAACTGGTGGATGGTTCGACTTCGTGGGCGTTAAAGTTGTTCAGGTCAGCCATGCGTAGTCTCCTTCTCTGTATGGGTGTGGGTGTCACTCATTGCCGCCATGAGAGCTGGCCACGACAGCGGCAGTTCGGCGGGTAGGGAATAGCGGTTCTTGGCCAGGACGACGTTGGTACCCTCTGTCAGCAGCGTTCGCTTGTCCCCATCACGTGCGGCATACAGCACTGCGTCGGCCCACTCGATAAAGGGCGGTGCAATCCAGTGGGGCAGGTCCGGCCCGGCCAGGCGCAGGTCGAAGCCTTCCGGGGTCGTCATACGTGTATTGGCGGCATGGGCCAGCAGGATGATGGCCACGCCGTTGTCAGCCACGGTGTTGAGCATCGGCAAGAGGTCGCGGTAGACGATGTTCTGGACAATTTCACGCGCCTTGAAGTAGCCCCCGTGGGCCGTGCCCAGTGTATTGGTGATGTCGCCGGCGGACTTGCCGTCCAGGTCCAGCACCACGTGCTCGACAATCCGCTGGACCATCCAGTCGATGGTGTCGATGGCCAGGGCGGCCATCTCCTGAGGCGGCGTGGTCGCGATCTCCACCAGCCACTGGCGCATCTGGGGCCAGGATTGCAGGTAGGGTGTGCGTTTGAGGCCGGGCACAGCGCCAGCGCCGTTCTCGCAGTCGATGAGCACCGCGCCGGCCGAGGCGGCGAACGTGGTCTTCCCAGTGCCGGGTTGGCCGTAAACGATCATCTTGGGCGGCGCGGGTGTCGTGGTGGTAATCAGCGAATCTGTTAATGCCATGTGCTTTTACTCCTATGTTTGTGAATTTTGCCTAAGAAAAAAAATGCGCCCGGGCGGGTGGCCGTCGCTCGTTCATGGACCCGCCACCAGCCGCCCGGGCGCCAGATAGGCTCACGCAACGTCGAGTATGCGAATTTCCTCGTACCCAGTGGGCCATTCATCGCGCTGGCGACAGAGCAATAGCCGCCGCATCGCCGCCTCGTTTTCGCTTTGGGCGATGGCCAACGTCTCGTCGCCGACACGCCAGACACCACAGCGGAAGGGTTCTTTCTTCTCGACCGCCACGAGGTGAACGGGCACCAGCAGGCCATCGAGATGTCGGGCCAGCACGGCCCGGTAGAAGGCGAGCTGCCGCTGATAGCCGAAGCGCCGCGCGTCGGACTCAAACCATGTGAGGTCATCGCAGGTCTTAAGGTCCACGAGGCCCCGATGGGGATGCAGCCAGTCGAGGCGAATCTGACAGGGCGTGTGGCAGTACTCGGCCCGCACGACGCCCTCGGCCCGGCCGTAGAGAAGCAGATCGACGGCCTCGTCGTTTTGGGCCACGCCGCCAGCCATCTGTTCGATCAAGTCGACCTGCTCGTGCGAGAGTACCGGCTTGCCCTGCGCGTGGGCCCAGGCGGCAAAGGCCTTGGTCGTCGAACCGAAGGGTCTATTTGTTTTCGGATTGATGGGCCCGCCCAGGGCAAAGGTGGCCTCGTAGACATCACGGCCCTCGAGAATGCGGGTATGGGCAGCGCGGCCCAATAGGTAGGCCGGCGAGTCTTTGTCCGCAATCAGACCCAGATCCTTCTTGCGAAAGAGCAGCGGGCACTTGATAAAATCCAATAGCCGATGGCTGGAGAGAAACGCACACGCCCGGGCGTGGTATTGCTCCGCCGGCTCGACGTCCAAAATGTTCAGGTCGATGGTCAAATCCATACTGCTTGCTCCCGTCTCTGTGGCCGCGGCAGTTTGCCATTGGCCTCCCATTAGTCAATTACCCGGCGCAGCGACAAACTGGCGTCGCAAATTTTTGGGTACGTATTCGCCCAGACCTTTGGCGTAGAATATTTCGCGTAGTTGCGCGAGGTGTTTGTCGCGGAACGTCCGCCGCGGCACCCTCAACTCGCGGGCGACCTGCGAGACGCATTTGCTCTGCAGCATCTCGGCGGCCCGACGCAAATCAGGTGGCAGGTCAGCCAGCACCGCCTCGATATCCAGGTGAAGGTGCCCGCGCTCCTCGGCGGGGCGTCGATACTTACCTCTGCGGATGTCCTGCTCGTCCTGGCTGATCGTGGCCAGTCGCTGTACGGGTCCGTCTTGGCCCACATCAATCTCATCGTTGATTGAGCAGACCTCGCGGCGGCGATCCCGCATCGCCATCTGGCGATGCCGCATCAGATTGCGGCGTTTGCGATCAACCACACAAGTGACGAACAGTTTGTAATTCGATTTGCTGGGGTCGAATTTCGTGAGCCGCTCGAGCAGGTCCATGGCCATGTCCTGTTTGATATCCTCGAGGTCGTCGAAGGTGGACCCTGCCTTGCCGACGAGCTGGCGGGCCTTGCGGTTAATCTGTCCCAGGGCAAAATCATTGAGTTCATACGCGCTTCGATTGGTGTCCATTTGGAATCTCCCTTGGCCGGGAGACGTCGCGTGGGTGCCAACCGAAGCGGTGACCACATACAGTGGAGGCGTTGCAGGATTACCGCTTTGTGCGGCACCCACAACGCCTCCACTTCGTGGCCGGTCAGTTGTGCTGTGTCTTTACATGTTCAGTTACATTCTGTCTGGGGAGCCGACCCCCGTTGCTCAGGCGTACACCTCCTCGACGGTCATCCGGAAGGGAAGACCGCGTTGAATCTCGATGGAGCGGATGACGCCGTCGCCCAGTGCCTCCAACTGGGCCAGCAGTTCGCGGACCGGGGCCTTGAGCGCGAAGTCAGCCTTGGCCATCTCGGGACGCGGTCCGTTGTCGCCGCCGAACTTGATCTCGCGGACGATACGCGGCGGCGGGTCCATCACCGGCTGGCCCCGGCGGATCGCGAGCCCCTCGATGCGGCCGAAGTTGATCCGCTGCATCTCGGCGAGAAGCTGTTGCTGGGAGGGCGAGAGAGAAGTTTTCCGATCAGCCATAACTCGTTCTCCTTTCAGGAGGTAACGGGTTTTTGGCGCTCGGCGTGGCCCCAACCTGAGGCCATGAAAAACGCCGGATGCGCCTTCATGGCTGAAGGGGCGTCATCCGGCGTAGCAGAGGCTACGTTTGGCGTAGCCTCGGATTTTCTTCAGTTTTTTCGCGTCAGTCGTTCTTCACTGGGCGAGTCTCCCATACCAGCCCATCTTCGGGGACGTATCGCGGCGCGTTCCCAAACTTGATGGCCTTGCTCAAGTGCTCGGCCAGAGCGGGGTCAGTATCCTTGATCTGCTTCTCAACGACTCGTTTCACGTTGTTTCGGAAACTATCGCGGATGTTCTTTCGCTTGTCCTTGGCCTGCTTGAGCCTCCCGCCTATGCCGACGGCCTCGTTAATCTTGGCTGTGATCATGGCCAGATCGTTCTCATATTGCGTTTCAAGGACGTTGTTGTTGTCCCGGCGGGCATTCTCGATGTCGACGAGCAGTTCCTGAGCCTTTGCGCGGTATTCTTTGATCGCATCCCAGTCAGAGATATTCCCCAAGCTCGCAAGCATCGGATTCGACGCCGATTGAAGCCCTGCCTCGATGGCCTCGTGAGCACTGACGGTATGATCGCAGAAATCGATAGCCGTGCTGCACACGATGTCGATGGCAGGTCGTGCCTCACCTGGGGACGACAGCAGGTATTGGATATAGCTGGCCCCAAGCCAGGGGATCACGGTAAAGACGTTCTGGCCTCTGAACCGGACCTGCCACCCGCCACCACATCGCCGGAATATGTTGTCCGGCATCTGCTCCTGGTAAACGGGAACGACCGGAACCGAAGTGGGCAGATTCGATTCGTAGATGATCCGCATCATGGCATCCGCTGGCATAATGCGTTGTCGGATGGCTTTGCCGTGAATGGCGAACATCTTCTCGACGACGCCGTTCACTTCGGCAGAATGCCGCTTGAACATGTCGAAGCAACGTTGGGCACTGGCACCAGGATCACCATTGAGGAAAGGTAAGGCCCGGGCGACTTCCGGGTATCTCGCCATGAACTGAGTTACCCCGTCCACGTTGTCCACCTGGTTCGCACGTTCCAGGTAGCTTGCCACCATCGTCTTGTCTTCGTGAACCTTCTCGTTCTTGGTGCGGCTTTCCGTGAAGAAGTCGACCTTGTAATGACCAAGCGGATCATTCGCCTCCATGCCTGCAGCAATGACCGCGAACCGACGGTCGATGCACTGGGAGCATGTCCCGCAATGCGAATGCTCTTTTGTCATTTCCCAGGTATGTGTGCAGCTGATCGACGGTGCGATCATAGCTTGGCAGTCGGCCTTGGCGACAAGATCGACGACTTCGCCCTTGGTCTTCCAGAGGAATGGATTCTCAACCGTGAAGCTCTCCCCAGCCATGAGCGACAGCAATTCTTGGAACCCATTCAGAACACGAGGATGAGTTGTCCGAGTTGCCTTGCCGCCTACCACCTGGGCACAGACCGGCAAATTCATGCTTATGATACCATTCTCATAGAATCGCACGCTCGACTGGCCCAGCATATTGGCGATAGCCGCCCCGAGAGACACGAACAGAAACGACCGCGTCCGTTGCGTGTACTCCTTGTTCATCCACTTCTTCTTGTGGATCATGACCCGGATATGAGTCGGCGGGTTGCCTGCGGCCTTGGCATCGAGGAGTTCACGGATGGCGGCATATCGCTTGTCGAGTTTCTGCGTTGGCCGATGATTGACCAGAACCACACGACGCTTCTGGTTGATGATTTCTTCGATAGCACCACCAAGCGAATCTAAGCCACCGGAGAACATGACCACCTGCTCCGGGAACCCGAGTATCTGTCCATTGTCGTTGAAGTTCAGGAACGCCTGGAATGATGTTCGCTGCTTGATCTTAACGAAGTCGAATTCGTAGTGGTCGTCTGACAGGAAACCGAGCGTGCCCCGCAATCGCTGCGTTACTTCGCCGGATTGCCAGAACTCCAAGTCGCGAACAGGCACGACGAAATGAAAATGGCGTCGCCAGTTGTTGCCGAAAGTGTCGACGTCCTTCGCTCCCCGGTGGGTTGCCTGATCCGCCGAAAATACATACGTGGCAATATCCAGCAGGTCGTGGAAGCGATCGGGAACGTCCTTGTACATCTGCGTCCGAATGTCATCGATCTGCAAGGTGATCTTGTTATCGTCATCCGGCCCGTACAGATGCAATCGCAAAGAATCGGCCTCGTGTTCGGCGGGTAGTGCCGTGGCGGCATCGCCGCAAACTATGTATCGCTTACTCTGCATCGGCTTTGGCTCCCGCTTTCAGTTCATCCTTCATCTTCTTCAACGCCCAGGAAGCAAAGCCTCGAACCGAGTCGCGAGAGATGTCGCCGCCTTCTTCATAACGGTGTTTTGAGAACCACTCTCCTGAAAACTGCTCAACAATCGTGGACGCCTCACGGCAGTGCGTTGAGAGCGCCCCTTCGAACTGTGCCATCTGGTTGGTTGTCGGAAATCGCTGGCCCTCTCCGAGATTGGTCGCCAGCGTCTGGCTCAAGAAGTAATTCATGCACTCGGTCGTCAATCGGGAGTAGAAATCCCGCGACAGCCGCCCAAATTCCTTCTGCTTCCCAAACTCCGTCAACGCTTGCTGCGTGTCGTTGACCTGCATATTGAACAGCGATTGCTGCTGCAACTTTGGCTCCATCCTATGGATCACCGCATCAACCAGGGCACGCTGGGCCAACTCGCCGAGATCTGAATGCCCACCGTTATTCGCAGCATGATTGTCCAAGGCCTCCGTAAACGCCGCGACGACGCCGGGAAGCGAGGTGTTGTCCGGGATGTTCATGCCCTGCACCCGCAGATGCTCAAGAGGATTCTCCTGCTTGGCAGCAAGGCCCAGTTGGGTCATCAGCCAAACGGCCTGGTTGTAACCGGAATCGTCGTTGACGAAGGAGAATGCGTCGTCAGCGGCTTTGATGGTGGCGTTGGCAACCTGAGGCACGTCGGCCCCGGCGGCAATGAGCTCCACAACGTCACGCCACTTTCTCGTTCTCGGTAGTTGTCCAAGCCTAACATGTCCCATGGAACCACGCCCCCGTCAGGTGTGAATACCGAGTACAACTCCAGCGATGTCTTCCAAGGCACCGAACTCCGTGTGTGTTATCAATGCTCTCCGCAATCGACGCCGACGTGCAGCAATCGGCTTGCTCGGGTCGGCGATGTTCTGGTCGGCAGCGATCAGCGGAGCTGCCAAACCAGCAAGCTGCTCTGCGAGGTTCCGTATCTCGACATGGTCGAGGTTCGCAGGCTCAAATGTCGGGATCACCCGATTCGGCAGTGTGTGAAGGTGCCGTGGTCCAAGTTCGCCCTCGGGATTGAACTCGCGGATCGCCTGCGTGAGAGCATCCGTATTGATCAGCCCCACTCGATACCAAGCCTCGTCCATATTTGCAACCAGCGTCCAATACAGCGTCTGGTCGACTACGATGTCAGGCAACTCCGCCAGCGATAGAACGGCCGCACACGCCACGCCTCCACCGGCTCCGTTCAATACCAGGTACTGGTCCGGCGGGAATACTTGCATGCGGAGCTTCCGCCGTTCGTCGATCTTCTCATGCAATGGCTTGACCACATTTGCCTCGGTCATTGCGCGGTCGATCCGCTGGAATCGCCGAGCGGTCTGGGTAAAGCCGGAGGTGCGGATTGCGGCGGTGTCCATGATTTCCCACTGGCCATCGTCGTCGCGCCGCGCGGGGATGCCGATATGCACAAAGTTGCCGTCCAAGGTGAAGGGCAACAGGTTGAGCGACTGGGCCATGCGGTGAACAAAGCACGGGGCGACACGGCCTCCGAAGGTCTCGTCTTTGAGCTTCTTGGCGTCCTTGACCGCGAAGAACCCCGCGTCGTCCCGTCTTGGCGTCCGCACGCGCCACTCGCTTCCTCTGCGGTCCTCGATCTCGGCGCAAACGCCAGGCCGAGGCATCAGGTCTGCACCTTGAGGAGGGACCTCGTCGGTTCCCGATGTAACCGCTGATGTCGATCCGCCGAGGACCCACGCAGTTCGACGGCCAAGATTCCTCGCACTGAGCGGCGTGTCCTGGACTGTGGTGTCTGCGGCGATGGCACCTTTGGGGCATGACCGAACAACGCGCGCAATAGAGGGGTGTTTCACGCCAATCAAAGCCACCGACCGAATCTTGAATGTGCCTGGTGCAATGCCCCAGACCTCTTGAAGCTCGAAGGGTACTGGGCGATCCGCTTCCAAGTAGCTGGCGTCGCGGAGCTTCTGATGGTTCATGCCGTCGAGAACTGTACCCGGGACGAGGCAGGCAACGCTTGCCCCCGCCTTGAGGTAGCGATCCACAGCGTGGAGCAGATGTGTTGTGGCCAATTCGACGTGCAGATGTGCTGCTCCGCCAGGTTTGATGCCATAGGACGATGCCCGGTTGGAGAGGGATTCCCTGTAGGGGTTATCCGCGAATTGGCTCATCGCAAGCCACGGTGGATTCGACACCAGCCCATTGAACTGGCCAGCCAGTAGGCCTGGGCGGTATGTGTTGCGCAGGATGAATGCCCAAATGCCGTTCCTGTTGTTCACCGCAAGCTCGCCCATCCTCAGGGCGAGTTCGTGAACCGATTCGGCGATCCTCTCTTTGTCCCCATCCGACAGTTCGTAATCGCCGCGACCAGCCAGGGCAGTCACAAGCTGATCTGCCCGTTCTCTGGTGATTGCCGTCGCGTTGCCGTCATCCTGAGCCTTCCGCGCCTCGTCGTAGCACCAGTCCACGATGTCGTCAAACATGGACCTGAACGCTGGCGTCACGAGCATGCCAGGCAATGTGATCCGCTCGCCGTCCAGATCAACGAGAATGTCCGCAGCTTCCCCCGGTGACGGCATCCTGTCGGTAATCGGGGTTACCGCGAACAGCGAGTCGGCGTGATAGACAGGAACTGTTACCGGCACAGTGGACGTCCGGATGTCTCCAGCGAGTGTGACAACCCACGTGGTCTTTGCAAGCATGACGGCGAGGGGATCGATATCAAACCCCGTCACGGCAGTGGCCAATTCCGCCAAGCCTGCGGAAGGTCTTGCTACCTTGGCTGCCTTGATTACCTCCGCCATGATCGATCCCGATCCACAACACATGTCCACGAAACAGGGAGGCTTCTTGCCAACCGAAGATACCGCCTTCATGGCCAATGCCCGCGCTATCCATTCGGGCGTCCACTCCTGGCCCAGGAGCTTACGTTGCGTCTTTCGCGCCAACTGAGCCATCAAGCGGCCGAACAGGTCTTCCTCCCGGATCACCGAGAAGTCATACGCATACAGGTCACGCTGCATCTCCCGAGCGACTGGAAGGAGGCGAGGCAAGTGCTGCGGCCGCAGCATCCAACCGAAATAGTCCTGCTCGACCATATTCCGAAGCTGGAATCGCGTCTCGAAGTGCTGACCGTTGAGGACTTGGGCGAGCTCCGTGTCGGTGCTCAGACACGCGCGTTGCTGAAGGATGTTGGCGCACAGCAGCCTGGCAAGGATGGCCACGTAGGCCTCATCAACGTAGGCAGATGTTCGGAACTCGCCTTCTTGGTGTTCAAGGTAATCCACGAACCGGGACCACAGGTCAGTAGCCAATGCGATGGAATCATCTGAAGACCGCCCGTCCTCGACGAACTGGACAAGCGAGTTGACGTTCCTGCCGTAGGCAGTGCTCTCCAAGCCCAGGTCGCCCGCAATGAAATCGGCAGTGATTGGGCGCGATTGCTCCCTGGCAAGGTGCTTCTTCAGGAAGCCGAGCAGACGTCGGGCCGTGTCATCATCAGCGGCTTTCGCCCGGAAGGACTCGACTTCCAGCAAGGTCACGTCTTCGTCCGTGCAGTCCGCCGGTGTCACGCCGCCCGCGAGCTGAATATCGTAGACGTGCCAATCCACGGTGTCCGAGAGCACTCCACGGACCTGGCTCACGGCCATCTCGGCCCGAAGGGCACCGGCGGCGTATTCCTTCACCTGCTGGTAGCCCCGATTCCAACGAGCCTCAAGTCGAAGGTCGGGCTCGTACTCGATCACGGTGGAGCGTATCAGCGTATCGATAAACCCTTGAGACGTTCCGCCGCCAGCTCGACCTACGCGAGTCGACGCTTCCTCTCCCTCGGTATAGTGGTCAATCCAAGACTGGTCCTCTCGGCTCGGGAAGATCTGCCGAAGGCGAGAGGCCAGTTCGCTGCGAAGCACAGCCTCGGGACGCCCTGCATCCCGCAGCCGACGGCACCGAGAGATCATCTCTTTCGCTGATGTTAGGTGGTCAGACATACTATCCCCTCTGCCGAGCTTGCTCAGCATTCTCGATGAAGGTGAGTAATCGCTCATTCATTGCTGATATGGAAGGCATGCCTGCGCGACCGCCAAGCACTGCCTTGGTAACGATGAGGTCTATCGCCGTGATGGCGCTACTGTTCCCCAAGGACGCCAGTTGGCCGATCTCCTGATCAGTGAGCCTGGGCACTGGAAGTCGCTTAAGGTGCGTCGCCTCTAGTTTGAGTGCTCCGCCGCCCATGGGCGTGCCGATGGTCTCCATGCATGCCCGCGACCATGAGCTCAGCAACAGAGCGCAGATTGCCAATGGCGTCCATCGGCCGCTCTCAGACCAAGCCGTTGAGAAGTTGGCGTCGACGACCACGGGATCACTTCGGTTGGGCATGGCCATTGGAGTTCGCTGGTTGATGCGAGGCACAAAGGCATCGGGTACGTGACGCCGAACGAGGTTCGGCAACATGTACCAGAATCTCTGGGGCCTCGGTCTTCGGCCTTGCACGGCTGATCGTACATTTGTCTTTACGGCCGAAAGCTCCGGGATCACGGCTCGCTTGACCCTGTCTGTTCGTGACTGGGAAGCGCACCGAACATGCGCCGCCAGTTCCGTTGGCATTATGGCAGGCATGGGCTGGGAGAGTTGCTTATAGATCGCCCCCGATTCTTCCACTGCCGGATGATCTTCAGGCAGCACGTATCCCGATAGGTTCAGCAACCGACCCGGCATCGGGAGGCCCGCCGCATAGGATTTCAGCTCTGCCTGCCGCCGTAGGGCAGGGATGAGGGCATCCGCTGGAACCACGAGGTGGTTGCCACCGAAGAGTTCGCTCAGTTGTATCCGTGCCCAGCCCTGATCGGTAGCTTCAACGAGGTCGACATAGAAGAAGTTATTGCACCCCGTTCGCAGTCCCTGGCTGACTTTGATGCCAAGATGCTCCAGCGTTGTCAGGGATTCGGGAACGACATCGAGTGCATCAGCAAGGGCATGGGGTACGCTGCAATCAACGGCCGACGTTGAGCCGTCGAACAATGGTGCGTTCCCGGTAACTGGCTCCAGGCGGGAGAACCACTTCGCAGAACCACACCTGGAGATGACCGCAGCAACCTCATCCTCCAACTGCCGCTCGACGCGACTGATGCCAGAAACACCATCGCCCGTCGTCTGAAGCCATTGAGCGAAATTTCCTTCGGGATCGTCCGAAGGGAAAGCTGATCCTACAAGGCTGTCGCTGCCTTGCGCCTCGGGTGCGATCTCGACCCATGGGAAACCATTGGTTGTTCCGCTGCGTTCGGCAAGGGGTATGCAGGCCTCTTCAGGTGAGAGCCTGGTGGCGACGACCAAGTGTGTCCTCACCAGGGCCTGGGAGAACCAGCCGGGCTGCCTGTCAGCGATGACCGCTTCCAGTCGAAAGAATCTCACGAGCAGGTACTGCAGAACGTCGGCGTAGTTGCGGCTTCGCCAGGTTGCCGGTGCGACCAGAGCCAGGACACCTCCCGGTTTCACTAACATCGCGGCCAGAAGCCACGATGGGACTGACAGATCGGACAGGCCCGAATATCCTCGGATCAGCGTTTGCCATACGTGCCTCTCCGAAGCCCACGGGATGCTGTCGATTGCCGCAAGTAGGCTTCGACGAGTGTCTTCCGGAGAGGCGGAGTCCAGCCCTCCGGTGCCGTTGCTCGATATTGTCTGATAGCGGACGTATGGTGGATTCGTGATCGCCAGGTCGTAGCTGGCGAGTGCCAATTGAGACCATACATCCGGGTCGAATGTGGAGCCGGTTACGACGGCCTGCTCCACCCAAGGCGACAGTTCCTTCCACGCAGCCAGTCGTTCTCCGCAGGCTTTAGCGGTCTTCTTGTCGACCTCGATAGCGTCGACGTGCTCCAGGCCAAGTCCTTGACGGAAGGATCGCTCAATCGTCGCATCGAGTAGGTCGCCAGTCCCGGCCATGGTATCAATGGCCGCTCTGCAGGTCGTAGGAATGCTGACAGCCGCCAGGAGACGAGAAAGCGGTAGTCCGGTGAAGAACTGTCCGAGCTTTTTGCGTTGGGCACTGGGCAGGCATGCCTCGTGCGAAGCGGCCCTGCTGCGAGCCAAGGACAGTGCCGAGTTGTCACACTGCCTGTTCTGCATACCTGCTGTGCCTTTCTTTGAGTCCTCGGTAGAAATCTCCCGCGTCAATCGGCACGCTCTGGCCCGCTGCAACGTAGCGCCCCACCAACCGCGAGTAGAGTCGCTGGGGTGTCGCCTCGGCCGGATCGCTCGACTTGGCAGCCTGCTTCACCAGTTCCTCTGTGACGGTCCAGACCTTGCCTTCGCGGCCATTGCTCGATGGCAGGGCCTTGCTGAGCAGAATCAAGGGGTCTCCCTTGACGGCACCGCTGGTCCTCACCTGCTTGAAGCTCGCCTGCGCCTTGTCGAGAACACTGGTGGCGGCCACATGGAAACCCGCGTCTTCGCACGCGGAACGCAGGGCGTTCCAGACGCTCGCCGATGCGGAATGGAATGCGACCGTCGCGCAGCCGTCGGGACGCAGGACTCGGTGTGCCTCTTGAAATGCTCTGCGAAGAAGCTTCTGGTAATCATCCGCCGTCTTGTTTTGGTGCGGGCTGACGATGGCCTCTTCCCTTGCGTCGGTCAATTGGCCAAGCCACGTCTCGTTGATGAAGTTCACCTCTGCGTAAGGGATGTTGCCACCAAACGGAGGGTCCGTGAACACGTAGTCTACCGACTCATCCGGCAAGTCGAGTTGGAGACATGAGGCGTTGCGAACCTTAACCAGCCCGTCGTGGCCATGCACCATCGCAAACGCTCGTTGCATCGTGCCGATCTTGCGGCGCACCCCGGAGAAGATGTTCTTCTCCACGGGCAATCCGCTGATGTAGAGCACGCCGGGCTGGGCGCTCGTCACGACCAAGTCGTCCTGGCTCTTCTTCGCCACAACCCGTGTCATCAGAGTCGAATGAGCCGCGTTGTAGCTGAGCAACCAGAACCGCAGTGATGGCCGCAACCGTTCGGGGAAGCGGCCCGTCGCTTTCCACAGCGCAGAGAACGCCAACAGGTTC
>CAYNXW010000024.1:0-15321 GCA_964401265.1 uncultured Pirellulales bacterium
TTTTCGTTCCACTGGACGGTGATTTCGAGCTCGATCTCCGTTCCGACCTTGGGCAGCTTGTAACGCTGGCAGATAAAGGAAGAACCGTAGTGGAAGAGCGCTTCGACGACGGTACGTGCGGGGCCGTCCTCAATCACGTGCAAGGGCTCCAGTGCCGGCAGGTCGGCACCGGTGAAATGTCCGGTCAGCCTGTGTGGAGCGAGCTTGAAGGCGCCCACCTGTTTGTTGAAGCGTGTGCCGCCCGTGGTCCAGGAGTCGGCGTCATCGCGCATGACCACCGGCCTGAATGCCTGCGGGGCCAGACAATCGCGTCCGTCGACCCGATAACGATCGATCAGTCCTGAGCGGCCGTTGATGACGACCTCGAGATCGTCGGTCTTGAAACGGTAGTGTCCGGCTTTGTTCTTCTTGAGCGCGGGTTCGGGTTTTGCGGGCAGCACGGTGGTGGTGCAATCGAAGCGGTTCATCTGGCCGGGCTCTAGCCGTGCGCGAAAGACGACACGTTTACGCCAATCGCAAGGCAGACTGGTGTGTTCTTTTTCCACCTGAGCGGGCAAGGGGGTCTTACCCTGGTGGACGTGCACGTCCGTCCAGGTGTCCAGGGGTCGGGCCATGGGCAGGTTGAATTCGCACTCGACGATTTGGTCGACCGCAAACGGATGCGGGTTGTAGACCAGGACGGGAATGGTTCCGGCTGGGGCGGCCTTTTGGCCCTGGGCCAAGGCGAGAAACGCCCGCGTTCGCAGTCGGGAGAGGATTTCCAGCCCGTGCCCCAGCGTGTGCAGGCTATCCTGTTCCACCGGGGCGATGGCGGAGCCGGGCAGAATGTCGTGGAACTGGGCGACAAGCAAGTCGCGTTGGGCCTGCTGGACGTCCTGGAGGGGATAGGCCAACCGCTCTTGCACGGCAGCGGTGGAAAGCATTTTCTCTGTGAGATATAGATCGTTTTCCAGCTGGCGATGCTTTTGCTTGACCAGAGCCATGGAGGTGTAGCAGCCTGGCCCCCAGGGATTGAGGTCCTGGCGATATTTGGGCAGACGATCGGCATGCCGGCCCAGGTCGGCAAAATAGGCCTCTGGGGTAGAATGCTTGATGGTCCGGTCGCTCTGCTGTTCGATGAGCTTACGAAGTTGCTCTATGTCGTGCCGCGAGGGGCCCCCGCCGTGATTGCCCACGCCCCAGAGGATAGGCAGGACCTCTACGTCGGCGTGCTTTTCGATACGCTGCTCGATATTTTCCCGCGCCCGGCCAAGCTCGGAGTTGTAGGGGAAGGGGAAACGAGTGGCCAAGACCTCGGAACCATCGTAGCCGACCCAGACAAACGCGTTACTGGCCAGGGTCAGGAAGTTCTCGTCGGGCCGGCCAAAGAGGTACGAATCGAAGCCCGCCTTGGCGAGGATCTGAACGAGCCCGCGTGTGTGGCCGAAGGGGTCCAGGTTGATGGCGGTGCGTGGCACACTGTTGAAGTGCTTCTTGAAGTAAGCACGACCGGTCAGGATCTGGCGCACAAAGGACTCGCCGGCGGGCATGTTGCAATCGGGCTGCAGGTACCAGCCGCCCATGATGTGCCAGCGGCCCTGCTTGACCAGTTTCTGGATGCGTTTGAAGAGCGCCGGCTCGTACTCCTGGATCCATTCGTAAAGGATGACCTCGTTATGGTTGAAGATGAAGGTGTCGTGCTCTTCGCAGAGGTCGGCGGCCACACGGAAGGTGGCCAGGGCCTCGGCGGCGCCTTCGGGCCACTGCCAGAGCCAGACGGGGTCGAGGTGGGCATTACAGATAAGATGAACGGTCTGTCGGGGCGTCTTCACGCAGTTATCCTTTCGATCTCAGCAACGGCCATCAATTCACCAAACGCGCAAGAGTAAATAACAGGTTCGTTCAGCTGTTTCAATGGCTAAATCCCCCGCTGGACGGACTCGCACCCGGGGCCCATGGACCAGGGGCAGTCTTGGCGTTGGCATTTCGACTCGGGCGGCAGATAGCCTGCGATGCCGGTCACTTTGCGCCGTCATCAAATCGAAGCGTGATTACGTCGTAGCAGCCCAGATCAAGCGAACCATCAAATTGTCGCACTCGCGTCTCGAGCGGATCGCTGAACCAGCCTTGGACAGGACCACGCAGCCACTGGAGCGTCGCACGGGTGGGCTTGTCGGTCGTATTGAAAACGCGTACGATATGACCGCGACCGTCGCGCGTCGGACGCACCATGCTGATCACCGCGGCCTCACCAGAGACTTTCAGCAGCGGCGCCGGCACCGGTTTGCCCGCTTCGCCCGCAAAAACCAGCAACGGCTGATGCGCACTGCGACCGACACGCTGGCAAGCAGGAGCATCATACCCACCCGCATGAGGCCAAATCACGTAGCGGAACGTCACCGCCCCTTCCTGATCGGCTGCGTAATTGGTTTCCCAGTGGTTGTTCATCACCCAGGAGTGAATGGTTTGATTGGGCTGCAGCTCCTTACGGAAACGCTCCTTGTTCCAAGCATCCGCAAAGAGTATCGGGTCCCACTGCACCAGCGGTGCGTCCAAGGACACCCACGTCACGCCCCGCTGGGCATTCGAGATGTCCACCCAGCGCTGCACGCAGAAGAAGTTGCGGTTAGCCCCGGCGAGCTGGCCCTTCTCGGGCTGCCAGATAGCCCAGGGCGTGTCAATCTTCATGACGCCATCGGGAACGTCGAAAGCAAAGGCAAACGAGACGCTTTCAGGCCGGCGTTGCTTGGCCTTGTCCACCACGTTGACCAGTTCCACACGGTTTTGGCCACTTACCAGTCGAACACGCCGCATCAGCTTGCGTGTCCCGGCGGCGTCACACTCGATCCGCAGGGTGCCCACCAGAGGCCCCGCGTCTTCCACACGGACCGTGACCGCTCCGTTGACCCGATGACGCCCTTGCGTCGCGTCGCGTCCGAGGATATAGAGGTAATTGTTGAGCCCATCGTCCGGCCCCTCTTTCACCAGATTCACGTCCTCGCCAGGTCGCCTCAGAGACGTGACGGCTCCCGTGGCGGGATCGACACCCACGATAATCTGATCGTTCTCAAGCGTGTGTTTGCTGACGCGCACGGTGCCGCGTGAGAGGGCCTCGCCCGCAACTACCCTGAAACGACGGGCGCCAAACGCGGGCACCGCCTGAGCCAGAAACGCCAGCTTAGCACAGGCCAGACGCTGGCTCGGCACGGCGTGGCCTGCCTCGTCCACCACACGGTCGCCCACCGCCGACTGTTCGGGCGAGAGCTCCACCAGCTCGCTTCGGTCCCAGTAGAGCGTGTTGTACACGTCGATCACCCCGGAGGACGCATCCGCTGCCCCCGCGGCCTGTGAGAGCAGCTCATCGGTAAGCCGTTTGCCCTCCAGGGCGTACTGCTGCTTGAACTGGGCCTGCTGTTTGACAAAATCGTTGTCCGGATCGCTGATACTGTTCCATGCGCCCCACGTGTGCTCGTCGTACATGATCAGGTTGTTCCACGCCTGGTCAAAGCGCTTGGACGGGAAGCCTGCCGAGCCCCTCATGGCCCACAACGTCTGGGTCTGCACCAGGCGCTCGGCCGCCTGACGCACCACGGCCGTATCCGCCGCCGTGGATGCCGCTCCGTCCTCCCAGTAGCCCGTAAAGTCGCCGCTCAAGCGCGGAATCTCCTGGCCGTAACGTTGCTCGAAGGTCTTGAGAAAATTGCTGTTCGTATCGATCACAAACCGGGGAGAGGCCCAGCGCCGGTTCCAGTCGGCAACGGCGGCAGAGAGCGTCGGGTCGGGCGGGCCGTTGTCGGAACCGATCGAGTACCGCAGCATCACCATGTCGTACGGATAGTCGCTACGTTCCAGCTCGCGCAGATACCTCAGGACATCGTCCATGTACTTGAGAAGCTGGTTGTCTTCCAAACCGCTATACTTGGCCACGCCGGCCCGCTGGAACATGCTGTAACCACGCCCGGCCATCCAGAAGAGCACCTTGTCCTTACCATTGGGCGCCACCCAGTAGAAAGGTTTGTCGGCCCAGTGAAACGTATGGCCCACCCGGTGGCCGAAGTTGGGCCCCACCGAAATATAACGCACCCCGTGCACCGCCAACACGCTGACCAGCCCCCAGGTGTAGCCCGGCACATCCGTTTGCATCGCCGAGTCGATCACCACACCATGCGTCCGCTCAAACTGCTTGGCACAGGCCATCAGCTCAAACAACTCTTCCTCCGAGTAGAGCCCCGTCATGGCCTGGGCGTAGAGAGCGTCCAGGTGAATCTCACGGGCCCGCGCTTGCTCGATAAAACGGTCCTTCTCCTTGGCCCCCGCCCTGTGCATGAACTCCTCCACCGCCCACATGCCTTCCGGATGCCAGCGGAATCTCGCCTCCGGCTCCAGCGACCGTGAAGCATCCACATAATCCATCGCGTCTCGTAATTGCCGAACCTGTCGCTTGAGCACTTCCTGCTGCGTGTGCGTATAGCCGATGTCCAGATGTGTCTGCGGGATAATATGAGCCACCCACCGACGCACCGGCTCACGAGCCACCACCACCTTGGCCTGCGTCCGCCCCTTCACCCGCAGCGCCACCGTCTGCGTTGCCACCTCATCCACTGCGGGCATCTGCAGCCCACACGTATTCACCCCTTGGCGCAGCCGTAACGACGTCAGCACCTTCGTGTCAACCAGAACGTCGGCCTCCATTTCCGGGCCCAAATGAATCGCGGTCAGTGTCGCCGGTTGAAATTCCTTACCGTCCTCGCCGCGGCCCAGACAGGGCTCGCACTGCACATCGCCAATAGCCGACGCTGGGGACGGCTCTGTCACATCAAGCATTTCCGAGCCCTGCAAGCGAACGCTGTCGAAAATGGCCCAAAAGCCCGCCTTGTTTGTAATAGTGACAAAATTGGTCCCCTTACGAATGTGTGTGGCAGGCACCTCAACAACTGTCGCCTGCGCCTTGCCCTTGACGTAATCTCCTCTGAGGCTATCATCAGACCCGCCGATGGGCAGTGGTCTCTCCGACACGTGCCCATTGACGCTCACCGACAACACCGGCGGATTGACGGGGCGCGTGTCGACAAAATCGAGACATAACTTGCCCGGCCCGCGCGGCGCCTGGGCGAGACCAAAGACAATGACGAATCGGTGCGTGCGCCCCTGAGCCCATGCGTCTGACGGCCCGGGCAACACGTAAGACCAGTCCTTATCTGGACTCGATTGGCCCACGATATAAAAACAATCACGGGGAAATGTCGACGGAAATTGCGTCCACGCCCCCGCCAAGGCAAACTCCGCCGCCGAACCGTCTCTTGCTCCGATCTGCCAGATCAGATTCTCTCCGCTCGCGACCGACGCCCACGCACACATCAAGACAAACCCTTTGTACACATTTCGCACTGTCACATCCTCTCATCTTATTCTATGCCTGTGCAAGCTCTTCGGCTCTAAGACACTGGGCGGCCTCCACCATGGCCAGGTACCCCTCCACCGGCACATAATCCGGTATCGAATTGCCCGACCCCAAAGCGTACCCCCTCGCGTGCTGCCGGAATCGCCGACCGTCCTCCACGACCTTCCGCTTGACCTCGCCAGGCTGCTCGACACACAACACGTTCACGTCGACGCCCCCCACCAGGCCAATCCTCTCGCCGTAGAGCTCGATCCATCGGTCGAACACGGCAATCTGGTCTTCGTTGGAGTGCTTGGCGTCGATCCCGAGCGTAATCATTTCGTCCATAATCTCGAAGATGCACCCGCAACTGTGCCAGAGGAACGGCTTGCCGTACGAATGAATCAACTCGATAATCCGCTGGTACTGGGGCATGATGTGCTCACGAATCGTCTGGGGCGCAATGAGAAAACCGCTCTTGAATCCCAGGTCATCCCCGATGCGACAGACCGCATAGGCGTCGCCGTAGCACTGGAGAAACTTCTCCCACAGCGCATACATGGTGTCGCCTATCTTGCGGTAGAGTCGGCCGTGCAACTCGGGATCGTCTACCTGCATATAGGCCAGGTATTCCAGACCCACCAGATCCTCGCTGATCTCGAAGACGCCGTTGCCCACGCCCCCCACCGCCTTCATCCCTTGCGGCATCGCCGCCTTGAGGGCCCCAAAGTATCTATCCGCCGTGCGCCAATAGACCTCGGCCAAATCGTCCCACGGATAGTGCTCAAAGTCATTGCCGTTCTGAATCGGCCCGCACTTGCCCCCGAAAATCGCTCCATGGCCCGGCAACTGGTCCGTAATCGTCACCTCGAAGGACACCGTGTCGTACGTCATCGTGCGAAAAAAATCGCAGTAGTGCCGGAAATAGGCCCCTACGTCAGCATCATTGCCTGCCAAAAGATCGGCAAACTTGCCCCCCAGGACCGTCTCCATGATACGCGCGTCAATGATGTGCTCATACAACGGCAGACGCCGCGGTCTTCGGTTGGCCACCACGTCGCTCATCATCCTGTAATCAGGCTCAAATTGCATCCGTTATCCTGCCTGTGTTGCCCCTTTGACGCCGTTGCCGCGACCCTGGGCCCGCCACACCAGCCCCCCTCGCCGGCGATGCCCTCACGGCTTGACTGCAAAGCGGTAAATTGTCTTGTGAACGTACTCTTGTCCCGGCCGGAGAATCGTCGAGGGAAATTCGGACTGATTGGGCGAATCAGGGTAATGTTGCGTTTCCAGGCACAGGGCATAACGGTGTTTGTATACCTTGCCTGCCTTGCCTTTGTGCGTGCCGTCCAGAAAGTTGCCCGAGTAGAACTGCACACCAGGCTCGGTGGTGTGGACGGTCATCACCCTGCCACTTTGCGGATCATGCAATGTCGCCGCCAGGGTCAGTGAGGCGTCTTGCTTATTGAGAATCCAATTGTGGTCATAACCCTTGCCGTAGACAAGCTGTTGATACGCGTCATCGATCCTCGCGCCGATTGCGATTGGCTTGGTGAAGTCCATTGGAGTGCCCGCCACCGGCCTTAACTCGCCCGTGGGAATCAGACCTTTGTCGACAACGTTGAATCGATCGGCATGGAGTGTGAGTTCATGGTCCTCAATATCGCCGCTGCCGTGCCCGCCCAGATTAAAATAGCCATGATGCGTTACGTTGACCGGGGTGGCTTTGTCGGTTTGGGCATGGTACTCGATAGACAGTTCATTCTTCATGGTCAGCCAATAAAACACCGTTACCGACAGATTGCCCGGGTAGCCTTCTTCGCCGTCTTTGCTCAGATATGTGAGCTTGACCCCCGCGGCATCGTTGCGCGTCACCGGCTCGCTCTCCCAGACGACTTTGTCAAAGCCTTTGAGACCGCCATGCAGGTGGTTTTCGTTGTTGTTCTTCGCCAGGCTGTATTTTGCGCCATCCAGCGAGAATTGGCCCTTGGCGATGCGATTGCCGTACCGGCCGACCACGTTGCCGAAATAGGAATCATTGTGGTTGATATATTCTTCCAGCGAATCGAAGCCCTGCACAACATCAGCGAGGCGTCCGTCGCGGTCCGGCACCCACAATGACACCACCGTGGCGCCGTAATTCATGACGCTCATTTTCATACCGCCGCGGTTAACAAGCGTGTACAGAAAGACGGGCTCGCCATCGACTTCGCCGATGCGTTCTCTGGCAATCGCCTGTTGACCTGCATTGCCAGCCCCATGCATCTGACAACCCGCACACACACTCAAACACACGCCCGCCGCCAACATCATCATAGCCCATGCCTTCATAGCTTTCCTCTCTTAGGACTTCTAAACGAATCAGGTTTCTGTTTTGACCGCGTGAGGACAAGACCGGCAAGGCGGAAGATCGAAGGCCTATGGCCCCATAGACCGAGACTCTCCAACACGCCCGGTCGACGCCACAACCGTCTCATATCAAAGAGCCTTCATTCACACGTCCTTAGCCCGCCGCCCACACACACCATGTCCTCATAACAAGTTCTCAAGCACCTTGATACCATCGACGATATCGCACGTGTGAACCGCGTAGTCCTGTGCAAATTGCGGATGGCTCCTCGGATAGGCCCGGTCCACCGCCGCCCGAAGCCGCCCCACCGCATCCGAAGCGACGATGGCGCCGCTGGCACCCTTGTCACCCCCGCCGAGCATCCGCTCCCCAAAGACGCCTTCCACCGTTCGCGCTATATCGCACATGGTTTCCAGCTCGGGCCCGGAAATATCATAGTCGTCCCGCAGCCCGATCCCGTCCGCTCGAAAAATCGCCCCAACCTTCTCAATGTCCCCCGCCTGCCAAGCGGCTATCATGTCATCAAACCGCTTCTGCGCCTGATAGATGTAGCCCAGGCGCCGACACAAATCCGGGTAGTCCCCGACAAACGTCTCCACAAGCGAGTCAAACACACGCTGCTCTTTCACGTCCGCTAAACAGCTTATCTCATACCCCTGCCGCCGCGCTAAATCAACCAACTGCTCACACTCGGCACGCCTGATTCGATACGTCGACTTTTCGAGGCCCGGCCGAACCGTGCCCGTGTCCAGAGAGACAATCTTGAACTGCCCGGCGCCGCCGCCCAGAGCAATGTACTCGATGGACCGGCTCGCGGGATTGTAGCGTGTGGCCATGCCGGCCTTGGCGAAATAGATCATGACCTGGTCCAGCTGCCCGCAGGGCGAGCCGATGTACTTGTTTTCCACCGCCTGGGCCATGTCAATGACTGCAAAATCATCTTCCACCGGCGTCTGGTTCACTTCCAACATGGTCAAAATCAAATTCAGACTCAGCGACGCCGAGCGACTCATGCCCCCACCCGGAATATTGCCATACACTACGCCGTCAAAACCGCCAGACAGATCGTAACCGGCCTCACGCAAAATATAGGCGACGCCCAAAGGAAATCTGGCCCAGGAGTCAGTCACCGACCGCGGCGCGGGCACCTCGTCCGCAGAAAACTCGATGAGCCCGTCCTCAGGAAAATTGGCGCTGAAAAGCCGAACATGCCCCGTGCCGTTGGGCTTGAACGCCTGCCAGATAAAACGGTCCGTGCCCACGCCAAAAAGCTCCGTGCCGTTATAGTCGCCATGCTCGACGCCCAGACAGAACCGCGACGATGTCCGCCGAATGCGCGCGCCATCAATGTCAAGCTGCTGCTCCGCGGCGCACTGCTTGAGATACTGGGCCGCCTGCTCGTCCTTACCGATGCTCACATTACCACTCCTGATGTCTACAAATCACTTGGCTATCACCAACGGACTGAATACCACGTACAATACCAGCGTAAGAACAACAACCACCAGACCGCACGCCAACGCGCCTTTCGACGACGACAGCTCCATCGTCGTATTCAACTTGAACTCCACCGGCTGAGCCAACGGCTTGACCAACCTGATTACCGTCAGCACCAACAGACACAAACCGAAACAGATCGCCATGCGATTCAAAAACTGGATCTGAGGCATGGCAAACTTGACCAGACCATAGGCGGCGATATTTGTCAACAAACCTATGACGCCCGCAAACCGCGGCGTCCGATGCACCACCAGACCAAAGATGAATACCGCCAAAATACCTGGCGACACAAAACCCTGACTCTCCTGTATGATCGTGAATATGCTGTGGCTGAACTTGGGATTACCCAGCGCCGGCGCCAACAAAATCGCCGCCACCGAAAACACCACCACGCAAACACGCCCCAAAAACACGATGCCTCGCTGCGAAGCCTGCGGCTTGATGTACCGCACATATATGTCCATAGTGAAAATCGTGGACGCCGCGTTAAGCATCGCCGCCAGAGAACTCACGATCGCCCCCAGCAGCGCCGCCAGCACAAACCCCACCAGCCCCGTATTGCGGGGAATAACCTTACTGAGCAGATGCCCCAACGCTGAATCGTACTTGTAGGCGATAAACTTTTCCGTATGCGTCAAGGCATTGGCGGCTTGAGCGGCCTCTTGCGTGGCCTGGTTATATGCCTCCAATTCACCCGCCCAATCAGAAAACACGTGCTCCCAGGCCTTGTCATCCGACCTGAACAACGTGTACTCCGCCACTTCCAGCTTCTCATAGTCCTCCCGCGTGATCGGAAGTATAAAGGGATTCTCTGACTCCACAGCTTTCGCCGCCTCGCTGTCCGCAAACACCGCCACCATGAACTTGTGCCCCTGCCACGCCTCAAGGGCCTCCTGGCTGGGCGATGACACCACCTCTACCACGGCGGTCTCCGGATTCGCCTTGTAGTACTTGGCAATCACCGGAGCATTGTCCGCCACCGCCTTGGTCCGCATATCCCCTGAAAACAAATTGAACGCAATAATTCCTGGAATGACAATCACAAACGGAATCAACAGCTTCATAAAAGCGGAAAACACGATGCCTTTCTGACCCTCCGCCAGCGAGGCCGAACCAAGCGTCCGCTGCGTGATATACTGGTTCAAACCCCAATAGTAGAAATTGGGTATCCACAAACCAATCAGCAACGCCGTCCAGGGCAACACCGAGTCATGCCGCGGCAAGAACATGTTCAAACGTACCCGGTTCAACTCCAGAAAACGCCCCATCGCCCCCTGCTCCTCGGCAAACGTCTTGACCGCCACGCTGCCCGTACTCACATCCTCGACAAACGTCGCCTCCGACACCCCGCCCAACATCTTAAAGGCGAAAATCATGACCACCGCACCGCCCACAATCAACGCACTGCCCTGAATCAAGTCGGCCCAGGCACACGCCTTCAAACCGCCCGCCGCTACATAGGCCATCGCTATCAGACCTATCACCAACGAGGCCTCCTGCAACGATGGCACAAAACGCATCCCCATCTCCCCCGCCATCGTGTTAATCGTCAACGCACCGGAATACGTCACCGCCGCCAGCAACAAGGCATAGATCAGCAACATGCTCGCCGCCATGATCAGACGCGCCCACTGATTGTAGCGAAACTCCAAAAACTCCGGCATGGTGTATATGCCCGCCCGCAAAAAATAAGGCAGAAAGCAAAACGCCACCACCACCAGCGTGATCGCCGCCATCCACTCATAACTGGCAATCGCCAGCCCGACGTGACTGGCTGCGTTGCCGCTCATCCCCACGAACTGCTCCGACGATATGTTGGCGGCAATGAGCGAAAAACCAATCAGCCACCATTTCAGACCCCGCCCCGCCAGAAAATAGTCCTCACTGGATTTCTCATGCCGGCTCTTCCAGAGCCCCAGGCTGATCACACAAACCACAAAGACTATAAATACCAGTACATCCACAAATCCCATACGCGCAACTCCCTTGATTCCTATCGAACGCAGATACTCACTGTTTCCGACATCGCCACTCTCTCCGCCAGGCCCCACGCCGCGGCGGCAAACCTCATTCAGGGTAATGCCAAATCTACCCCTTGGCAACGGCAAAGCGGCAAACCAGCCCCACCTGCCCCCACAGGACACACCTGACAAAACCTCCGCCAACCCCACCTTACCAACAGCCCCCATACGGTCGGCCCCCTGAAAATACCGGCCAAGTAGACACCCTCCACCCCACGCCTGCGCATCCACAGCACACCAGATGACCATAAGACCTGCATACACCCCGCCGTAACAGGACGCCACGGCGCCCCCTGTCCCACCTTCACCAGCCTGTTCCACCCCTCTGCCCTCTCGACGAGAACACAGACTAGACGACGCAACCCCCTGCAACATAAAAGTTTACGTCCCCACAAACGCACCGGAGAGGGCGGGATTCGAACCCGCGGTACAGATAAACCGTACACAGCCTTTCCAAGGCTGCTCCTTAAGCCACTCGGACACCTCTCCAACGTCGGCCATAACGACCGCTCCGGGCCCCGCCTCCCGAAACCCCAAGTCTAGCCACCAGCGCCCCGCCAGGCAAGCCCAGTATTGAAAGAAAGTTGCAAATAATCAGATAATTGCCACCACCCGCACGACGACACCTACCCGCCCGGAACGCCGCCCCAGCCCAAGAGACCGCCAGAAAACAAAAACCCGCCAACAATCCCTGCTAGCACAACCCCTTCACCAAAAGGTACAACGCCGCCACCCCCGACACCACCGACACCACCATGTTAAAACGCTCCTGACGAATCCGATGCACCAACACAATCCCCAGCACACCGCCCACCACAATCCCCGGCAGCAGCACCATGTTCGTCCCCAACGACGACAACGTCGTCAAACCCAACAACGCCGCCAGCCCCACCTTCGCCAAATTCACCATCCAAAAAAACCACGCCGACGTCCCCACAAACTCTCGCTTCTTCAACCCCATCGCCAACAGATAAATCACCATCACCGGCCCCGCCGCGTTCGCCATCATCGTCGTCGCCCCCGCCAAAATCCCCATCGCCCCCGCAAACCACCACCGCCTGCCCACCTCCCACTCGCTGGCCCAACCACCACGTCGCCCGAACATCACCGCCAGCAACCCCAGAATAACCACCCCTATCACCGGCAGCAACAACGCGTCGCTGATCACACGCAGCACCTGCCAACCCCCCAACACCCCCACCAACACCCACGGCAGCAGACGCAACAGCACCGACCACGACACGTGCGCCCGCCAGTACACCACTGCCAGCACGTCCGCCATGCACAACAACGGTATCATAAACCCCACCGACTCCCGTGCACCCATCACCAACGGCAGCAATGGCACAAACAGCAGCCCCAAGGCTACCCCGCTCGTCTTGCTGAACCCTATCGCCACCGCACAGCCGATTACCAGCAACCAACCAAACACACTCAGTTCCAACATCCCGCTTTCCTTATCCCGCCTCTACACTCACCCCGCACCCAACAGCCCCGCCTCACCCCTTTGTAACCCCTCCGCCCCAAAAACACCACCCCTACCCTCAATCCCAGGCTCCTCCCCGCTGGCTCGCCCACCACCTGGCTAAGCCCCTCTCTCATCACCCGCTCCCGGCCAACGCCCCACTTCCTCACTCCTGACTATGCTCCCATTGGCCAGCCTGCTCACATCAGATCGCTTGGCACACTCAAAACTCATCACGCCACTGCCTGCTACTCTCCCGGCTCAAAGTGCCCCAACGGCGCCCCCGCCGTCTCCAACCCCACCGCCTGATTGCCGACAATGTAACTCCGCGTCACAAATATCGGCGTCCGCCACCACACCGCCGGCGACACAAACACCCCCTCACTCGCCCCACTCACCAAAAAACCCACCACATACTCCGCCCGCGACCCCCGCAACCGCTCCCCCGCCCTCTGACGCGACCACGCCGCATCCAACACCGCCGCCCGCTCCCGCACCACCGCCGCCTTACCCTCACTCAATTCCCAGCTGCCTGCCGCCAACGCCTCCGCCTCCGCCTCCGCCTGCTCCCTATCCGCCGCCAACGCCGACGCCATCGCCTCGTAGTCCTCCCCCGCCACCACCGGCCACGTCGCCCCCGTCAGATAAATATCCGTCTCCATCCCCTCTCCCACAAATGTCACCTCGTTCCACTTCCACCCCGAAGTCTCCAACTCAAACACACTCGTCATCTCCTCCCAACGATACTCCACCAGACGCAACCCCCCAAACAATCGCATCAACCACGCCGGCCCCCCAGGCCCATACAACGCCCCCTCCTCCAGCCGCGTCACCCCCTGCCCCTGCCAACCCGCCTCCCCCGACAACAACCCCAACAGCCGAGCCTCCAGTTCCTTCCGCTGCGAAATACGACCCGTCACCTTCAAACCCGGAAACTCGCTCTCCACCAAAGGCGACAACGAAGGCCGCGCCCCCAGCTGCCGCGCCTCCACCTGCTGGCGAACCACCGGATCCGCCTCACGCAGATCACTGCCCACCGCCACCGCCACCGTCCCCCCCGCCAGACCCGCACGCAAACCCGCCGACAACTGCCCACCCTTCACCTCGCACCGACCCCGCACCGCCTCCAGCTCCAACAACGCCCCCGTCGCCCCGTCCGTCACCACCACCTCACCCAAGTCCCACCCCCCACGCAGCTCGCTCGCCCGCGCCGCCTCCAACACCGACACCGCCCAACCCGCCAACTCCCCTTCGCCGGCCGACGCGACAACCTCCGCCGGCTCGACTCCCCGCACACCCGCCACCACTCGCGCCACCGCTTCGTCCTGGCCCAGCCGCGCCGCCCACGATTCCAGCCCATCCACGTCCAGCCGCTTCCCCAGCACCTCCACCCGACCCCGCCAACCAACACCCTCACCCCGCGAGACGTCCCCCGCCAACGTCAACCGGTCCTCCCCCGCCCATACCGTCGCCTCACAACCCGACACACCCCCTGCCCCCACCTCATCCGCCGCCACGACCAGCCCCACCTGCCTGCCCGCCGCCTCAGCCTCCACCAACCCGTCCACACCCGCCGCCCGCCACGTCCACGCCGGCTCCGCACCCCCACCACGCCGCACCGCCACCTCTCCCGCCAGCCGACCCCGCACCCCCATCGCCTCCAACGGCCCCACACACCTTGCCAATGCCTCCAACGCCCCCGCCTCCACCGTCGCCCGCAACCACCCCTCGCCCGCCCCCTCCGCCACCAACTCTCCCCGCGCCCGCACCTCGTTCTCCCCCACCGTCAACCGCAACTCATTCAACGACAAGATGTTACCACCCGCCACCTCCGCGCCCGACTCCGCCTGACCCGCCGCCACGTCAAACCCCACCGTCGCCGCCAGCCCCGCCGCCTTGCTCACCGGCCAACCCTGCCCACTGCCCGCATCGCTCAACACACCCGCCAGCCCCACCTCCGTCATATCCACTACACCCCGCCCCCACACCGTCTCACCATCCTGCAGGTCCCAGCCAAACTCACCCGTCAGCCGCCCTCGCCCCGCCAATGCCCAACCCTCCACCCAACCCGCCGTCCAAGGCAACGCCAACGCCAACACCTCACCCGTCGTCACCCAACACCCCAACGCCAGCTTTCCCTGCCGCGACAGCTCCCACCAAGGCCGCTCCGCATAACCGCCCGTCTCCACCGCCAACTCCCCCTCGGCCGCCAGGCCCCCCACCGCCGTCGCCACCTCTAACGACTCCACCACCAACAACATAGGCGTCGAACACACGTTCAACCACGCCCCAGGCCCGCCGCTCGCCCCATGCTGACGCGAAAAACCCACCTCACCGCTCATCCGACACGCACTGCCCGCCTCCTTCGCCCACAACACCTCCCATGTGTCCTCACCTGCCTCCCCGGCCCCCCGCAACCACGAAAACCCGCTCGCCCCCGCCTCCACCTCAAATCCCACCCGATACAGCGAATCATCCGCCGTCAACCGGCCAGACACCCCCAACGCACCCCGCAAATCCGCCAGCCGATCCGCCCCCAACCGCAGACGACCCCCCCCATCAAACCCCCCCCCCCCCCCCCCCCCCCCCCCCCCCCAACCCCCCCCCCCCCCCCCACCCCCCCCCC
>CAYNXW010000025.1:0-15205 GCA_964401265.1 uncultured Pirellulales bacterium
ATTTTCTTAACTTATCCGCTATTATCCGCGAACTCGCAAGTGCCTTTGCCAGTAGAAATAACATGCGTGCTCTCCAACTAGTGCGGCGCACGCCCAAGCCTGCTATGCCTACGGCCTAACGGGGCCCATGGTTCGCCCTGAGCATGAAAATGGTGCGGGCCCTGACCGCGTGCCCTATGACCCTATACGTGTACTATTAAGGTAGCAAAGTATGAAGCTATCCCCCCGACGCGCTGAAGTCCTCTCGCTGCTGGCCTTTTTCCTCCAAATCGGCCTCTTCTTCCTCACCTTCCTTATCGGACACTTCACCGGCTCGGTCGCCGCCAAAGTCGAAGCATGGCATTTCCTCGGTGGCTCCATTGTCTGGCTGCTGCTCATACTCCAGTTCCACCAGCAACGACTTGCCCAGGAAGAAAAACTCGACGCCGAACAATACCAGCGACTTCAACGCCAAGGCAAAGATACCTCCGTCTTCGAGGGAATGGCCGTCGAAGACCAGATGCACTTGGCCGTTCGCCGACTACGCTGGCTCGAAAAATACCTCATCCCCGTCTTCGGCGCGCTGCTGGCCATCTATCTGCTCGGTATCAGCTACGTCGCTTATCGGACCGTAAAAGCCCCCGGAAGCGGCCTCGTCGGCAATTCCAACCTCGTGCTACAGTCGGCCGCCTTCCTCGTCGGCTTCGCGCTCATCAGCTTCCTCTTCTCCCGCTACGCCGTAGGCATGAGTCAACAACGCGTCTGGAGACCCATTCGCGCCGGGGGCAGCTACCTGCTCAGCAACGCCTTGGCGTGTTTCGCCCTGGCCATCATTCTCGTCTTCGCCAACGCCGGCTACCTCCTGGCAGAACGCGTCATGGCCTATGTCCTCATCGCCATCCTCATCGCCATCGGTGCCGAAACCGTCCTCAACCTCATCCTTGACGCCTACAGACCACGCATTAAGGGCTTCTATCGCCGCGCCCCCTTTGAGTCTCGCCTCCTCGGCCTCTTCAGCGAACCCGGCGGCATCCTCCGAACCGCCGCACACGCCATCGACTACCAGTTCGGCTTCAAGGTCTCCGAAACCTGGTTCTACAAACTGCTTGAACGCGCCGTTGTCCCCCTGCTGATCTTCTGGCTCTTCACCCTCTATCTGCTCAGCGGCCTCTCCGTCGTCCCCCCCGGCAACGTCGGCGTCCTCGAACGCTGGGGCAAACCCCTCAATATCCTTGACACCGACGACGGCTCGCCCAGGTTCCTCGAGAGCGGCCTCCATCTCAAATTCCCCTGGCCCATCGACTATATTCGCACCTTCCCCGTCGAGCAGGTCCAGGCCATAGACATCGGCTTCGAACGAATGCCCGAAAACGAAAGGCCCAAAACCACCGAGCAACGCGACCGAAGCCCCATTCTCTGGACCGTCGAACACTGGAAAAATGAATACCCCTTCATGGTCGCCGTCGCCCAGGACCGCCCCGACCAGACACTACAGGCCGGCCTGACCGTCACGACCAGCGACCGCAGCGGCTACAACATCTTTGATATGCTCGTCGTGCCGCTCACCGTTCACTATCGCATCGCCGATGTCGTCAAGTACGGCTACGGGCCTCGCCAGGCGTATGCCGACCCCCAGGACCTGCTCCGATGCATCTGCGCCAACGAGGCCCTGCAATACTGCGCCCAAAACGACATCGAATCGCTCATGGGACCGGGCCGTGACCAAACCACCCAGACCCTCAAAAAGGCCATCCAGGCCCAGGTCGACCATTACCAACTGGGCGTCGAAATCGTCTTCGCCGGGCTCGAAACCATACACCCCCCTGTCGAAGTGGCCAAGGCCTTTGAAGACGTCGTCGCCGCCCTCCAGCAAAAACAGGTCCTCGTCCTCAGCGCCAAAGGCCAGGCCGACCGGATCGTCAATGCCGCCCTGGGCCAAAGCGCCACCATTCAGGCCGAGGCCCAGTCCTACCGCTACGAACGCGCCAAACTCGCACACGCCGACGCCCAACGCTTCGCCCAGCAACAGCAGGCCTTTCAAAAAGGAAAAGACGTCTACCTCTGGCGCGAGTTCCTCACCGTCCTCGACGACACCCTGCCCGCCATGCGAAAATACGTCATGGCAGCGCCGGACGTCAGCAAATGGATTTACCAAGTTGACTTAAAGGAAAAGCTGCAACCCGACCTCTTAGAAGGTCTCGAACTTGAAACTCCACAGGAGAGCTCAAAGTGAAACGACATTTAGGCTTCATCGTCATCGGTGTGCTCATCTTCGCCATCATCGTACTCTACATGGTCATGTTTACCGTGCGCTGGCAGGAAAAGGCCCTCGTCCTCACCTTCGAAAAGATCAGCCGACAGGTCGATCAGCCCGGCCTCAATATCAAGTGGCCCTGGCAGCAGACCGTCACCTTTGACACCCGCATCCGCACCTTCCAGCAACAGCCCGTGGAAACGCAGACCCAGGATAAGCAACCCCTTATCGTATCGGCTTACGTCAACTGGCGCATCACCGACCCCCGCGTCTTCTACGGCAGCTTCCGACGCCAGGGACGCGAAAGCAGCGAGGATGTCGTCGATTACGCCCGCGACACCATCGCCGCATGGGTCGCCGAGGCCACCAATGTCTTCGCCGAATACCGGCTCGACCAACTGGTCACCCTCGACGAAGCCGCCTTCAAACTTGCCAGTATCGAAAGCGGCAGCGACTCCAAAGAGGACCCCCAATCACAGACCCTGGGCATGCTCGAACGCATCCGGGAAAAAGCACACGCCGACAAAGGATACGGCCTCGAAATCATCGACCTGGGCATCCGCAAACTCGGCGTGCCCGATGCCGTCACCCGCGCCGTCTTTGACCGAATGAGAGAAGAGCGACAGGCCGAAGTCGTCCGATTGCAGACCGCCGGCGAAAGCCAGGCCTCCGCCATCAAGGCCGAAGCAAAAAAACAAGCCGTCTTCCTCACCTCCGACGCCAAGGCCCGCGCCAAAAGCATCAAAGCACAGGGCGACGCCGAAGCCGCCGAATACTACGCCAAGTTCCTCGCCCAGCCCCAATTGGCCAACTTCCTCAGAAAACTCGAAACCATCCGAAAAACACTCACCTCGCGAAGCACCTTTGTCATCACCCCCGATTTCCCCGGCTACGAACTGCTCGAGAAGGGCCCTGCCTTGATGGAAAGCCCCCTCGCCCCCGCAGCGCCTGTGGCCCCGATCACTTCTCTTTCCCAGAAAGACAACTAGTATGGCTCAGCCACACCACCACCACCACCCGCATCCGACTTCGCCACCCAACGGCGAACGCGACGCCGAACCGCTCGATCCCGCTTCCAAGGCACTCGCCGAGGCCCTGCGCATCAGCTTCGCCGTTCTCAAGCTCGTCATCATCGCCGTCCTGGCCTTGTTTATTGCCGGCGGCTTCTTCAAGGTCAACGAGTCGGAACGCGCCCTCGTCCTGCGCTTTGGCAACCTCCACGGCGCCGGGAAAAAGGCCGTCCGCCAGCCAGGCCTCCACTGGCGATGGCCCTACGTCGACGAAATCATCCGCGTACCCGCACCCGGCACCGAACGCACACTCAATGTCAATGCCTTCTGGTACGCCGATCCGCAACGTCCCGGACGCGCGCCCGCCCCTCCCGGACCTATGCTCCAATTCGCCAACGACGGCTATAGCCTGACCGCCTCGGCAGAAATCGCCCTCAAGCCTATCGGCCACCAGAACGCTCAACCAACGGCCCAAACCAAAACCTTCGCCAGCGCTGCCCCCGATTACAACATCGTGCATTCCCAATGGGTCATTCGCTATTCCGTCAGCCAGCCGCTCGACTTCGCCAGACAGCTCTGGGACGGGACCGACAAAGGCTGGAAAGAAGTACACAACCTCCTACGCGACTGCCTCGCCGACGCCGTCATCGTCGTCAGCGCCAACCGCTCCATCGACTGGATGATCTGGCAAGCACCTCTCAACTTCAGGGACCAGGTCCAAAAACGCATGCGCGAAAACCTCGCCCGACTCAACGTCGGCCTCCAGGCACAACTCGTGCTCAAACCCGTCGTCACACCACGACAGGTCAAAGCCGCCTTCGATCGAGCCGCCAGCGCCCGAAGCACCAGCCAAAAACTGCTCGCCACCGCTCGAGGCGACGCCAGTGAAATCACCAACAAGGCCCAGGCCGACGCCGAAATCATCGTCACCGAAGCCGAAGCCTACCGCAGCACCCTCGTCAAGGCCGCCCAGGCCGACGCCGACTACCTCGACAAACTCCTACAGACCATCGAACAGGCCGCCCAGCAAAGCACCGCCGCCGATGACCCACAGGCCCAACAAAAACGACAACAAGTCTACGACGAACTCCTCGCCGTCAGCGTCGATCAGCTCTACCAGGAAATGCTACGCGACGTGCTCGAAAACGCCGACGAAGTCTTCGTCCTCAGCGCCACCGAGGGCGGCGAGGTCCAATGGTGGCCTGTCCTCAGCCGCGACGCCTCGCTCGAAAAACAAAAACAGGCAGCCGACGCTGACAATCAATAATTGAAATTGTTAACCCCGCCGGGAGCCCCCCTCCCGGCTCGTCCTTGGGAACCGATAATATGGCTGGACATTCGCATCACAACCTTATGGCACAAGAGGTGGGCGACGACGCGCAGAATACCCGAACCCGCACCTTCCGAGTGAGCCTCTCACTCTTGGGCACTCTCATGGGCGGCGTCCTCCTTATCAACAGCTTTGTCGCCGAATTCTTCTTCGACGCGCCCAACCAGGCCCAACTCATGGCCATGATCAGCGCCGTCCTGCTCGGCCTGCCCATCGTCTGGCACGCCCTGCACAGCCTCATCATCGGCCACAGCCACATGGACGAACTCGTCGCCCTGGCTATCATCGCCGCCTTTGCCATCGGAGATTACCGCGTCGCCGGCGCCGTCGGCTTCTTCATGCTCCTGGCAGAACTCATCGAAACCCGCACCGCCCTCGGTGCCCGCGCCTCCATCGAATCCCTCATCCGTATCACCCCCAGTCGGGCCCACCTCCTCGACAAAGAGGGCCACGAAATCGAAACCGAAGCCTCGCTCCTACGCCCCGGCCAGGTCGTACGCGTCCGCCCCGGCGACAACATCCCCGCCGACGGCAAAGTCATCGCCGGCGAATCCAGCGTCAACCAGGCCACCATCACCGGTGAATCCCTCCCCGTCGACAAATCACTCGGCGAACAGGTCTTCGCCGGCACCACCAACCTCACCGGCATGCTCGATATCGAAGTCGCCACCGCCGGCAAAGACACCACCCTCGGCCGCGTCCAGTCCCTCATCATGCAAGCCGAGAGCACCAAAGCTCCCATCATGCGCATCATCGACCGCTACGTACACTGGTACACCCCCACCATCCTCATGGTCGCACTCGTCATCCTCCACTTCACCAACATCGAACGTGCCATCGCCGCCCTCATCATCGCCTGCCCTTGTGCCCTCATCCTCGCCACCCCCACCGCCATGGTCGCCGCACTCAGCTGTGCCGCTCGCCTGGGCATCCTCGTCAAAAACGTCGCCCACCTCGAATCCGCCGGCCGACTCACCGGCATCATCTTTGACAAAACCGGAACCCTCACCACCGGCCAACTCGCCGTGAGCAAACTTACCCCAGCTCCCGGCGTCGACCCCGCCGACATGCTCCTGGCCGCCGCCTCCGTCGAACAATTCAGTAAACACCCCGCCGCACGCGCCCTCATCGACGTCGCCAAAAAGGCCCGACTCACCCTGGCCAAACCGGACAACTTCGAAGAAGTCCTCGGCCGCGGCGTCCGAGCCGCTGTCAAAGGCCAGACCGTCCTCGTCGGCCGCGACACCTACCTCCAAAGCGAAGGCGTCGACATGAGTTGCCTCAAGGACCAAGCCATGACCCCGCCCGAAGGTGTCAGCGTCCTTTACGTCGCCAAGGCCGGCAAGTGCATCGGCTGGGTCGGCATGGAAGACCGCACCCGCGACGAAGCACGACACGCCATCACCGAACTGGGCGACCTTGGCGTCAAACGACTCGTCATGGTCACCGGTGACCGACTTGCCGTCGCCAAACGCGTCGCCGCCGAAATGGGATGCCGCGAAGTCAAAGCCGAATGCCTCCCCCAGGAAAAACTACACCTCGTCCACGACCTCCAAGACGCCGGCTACCACGTCGCCGTCGTCGGCGACGGCGTCAACGATGCTCCCGCCCTCGCCGCAGGCGACCTCGGCATCGCCATGGGCGCCGCCGGCAGCGACGTCGCCATCAACAGCGCCTCCATCGCTCTCATGAGCAACGACCTCACCCGATTGCCCTTCCTCGTTAGACTTTCACGCGTCACCAACCGCGTCGTCCGACAAAACCTCGGCTTCGGCGTCCTCTTCATCATCCTCGGCCTGGTCCTCACCGGCAAAGGCTGGATACCACCAGTCATCGCCGTCATGCTCCACCTGGCCAGCTCCCTGATCGTGGTCTTCAACAGTGCTCGACTCGTCCGCTTCGGCGAGGAAATCGGCACCCACGGCCACCCCGATGCCGAGATGGCCGATGACGACTTCTACAACGCCCCAGGCACCGCCCAGGGGCCTCTCGCCCCCGCCGCCTCCTAGACCAACAGACGCCTCGTAGAAAAATACCCGAATAAAACACACGCTTGACAAACCCAAACCCGACAGAGCATCTACCTATGGCTGCCAATACCAACAACTGCGTCATCGAAACCGTAGGCCTGACCAAGGTCTTTCGAGACTTCTGGGGCCATAAACGGGTCATCGCCGTCGACCAGCTCGACCTCGAAATCCGCAATCACGAAGTCTTCGGCCTCCTCGGCCCCAACGGCTCCGGAAAAAGCACCACCATCAAAATGCTCCTCGGACTGCTCTTTCCCTCACGCGGCGCCGCCAGAGTCCTCGGCCGACACCCCGGTGACGTCAAAACCAACGCCCGAATCGGATACCTCCCCGAAGAGTCCCACCTCTACCCCTTCCTCAACGCCCGCGAAACACTCGACTTCTACGGACGACTCTTCGGCCTGCCCGCCCCCGTCCGCAAACAACGCATCGAAAGCCTCCTCGACATGGTCGGACTCGCCGGTGTCGGTCGACGCGCCGTCGGTGAATTCTCCAAAGGAATGGCACGACGCATCGGCCTGGCCCAGGCGCTCATCAACGACCCCGACCTGCTCATCCTCGACGAACCCACCACCGGTCTCGACCCCATCGGCACCAGACAAATCAAAGACCTCATCCGACAACTAGGCCGAAGAGGAAAAACCGTTCTCCTCTGCAGCCACCTCCTCGCCGATGTCGAAGACGTCTGCGACCGCATCGCCATCCTCTACGGCGGCAAACTACAAGACCTCGGCTCCGTACAGCAGTTGCTCGCCCTCGCCGATGTCACACAGATCCGCACCCGACAGCTCAGCCCCGACGCCATCCAGAGCATTCGCACCATCATCCAACGCGAATACCCCGACGAAACCATCGACGTCGAAACACCCCGCGATCGCCTCGAAGATTACTTCCTCCGCATCGTCGCTCGCGCCCAGGCCGCCGAAGTCGCCACCTCCGGTGCCCTCATGGGCGCAGGCCTCAGCGACTTCCTCACCCGCCCTGCCGATCAACAACCACAGACCGAGACCGTCATCGACACCCTGGTCGCAGGCTCCGACGCCGACGCCGCCCTCGCGGCCGCCCAGCAACACGCCGCCGACGCCGCCCAACCGGTACCCGTCGCCCCCGACGAACAACCCCTCCGCCAGGAAGTACTCGAATCCCTCGTCAAACCCGCAACCACCGTCGTCCCTGACTTGGCCGACCCCAATGCCCAGACCGACCAGACCGACGAAGACCTCACCCAGCCCGTCGAAACCGTCGACACCCAGACCGACGACTCACAAGAGCCCGACCACTCCGTCATCGACCAACTGCTCACCCGCTCCGAAAGCCCCAAAAAAGAGCCCCCCAATACGCCCCAACCATCCGAACAATCCCAAGACCAACAACGTCCGGACCAGAACCAGCACCGTCAGAAGGGATAATCATGCGTCCGATTTGGGCCGTCGCCCGAAATCTCATTACCGAAGTGCTCCGTATGAGAGCCCTCCTCATCTTCTCCGTCTGCGTACTCGCACTCTGCACCGTCGGCTTTGCCTTCTGGCTCCACACCACCGACGGCCGCGCCGACCAGGAAACTCAAACCTTCCTCAGCTACAGCCTCAGCTTCTCCTGGCACTACCTCGCCTTCTTCACCATCTTCACCTCCATCGCCACCATCTCCCGCGACATCAAAAGAAAAGAAATCTACACCGTCGCTACCAAACCCATCAGCCGCGCAGGCGTCCTCCTCGGAAAATTCCTCGGCATGGCCTTGCTCAACCTCGTCCTGCTCGCCCTGGTCGGCGGCACGATCTACGCTGCCGCCCGCATCCTCCAACGCACCGAACCCACCACCCAGGATGAACGACTCCGCATGGCCGAGCTGGTCTTCACCGCCCGACACGCCGTCACCCCCCCCTTGCCCGACGTCGCCGAACAGGTCCACCAACAAATCGAAAAAGACATCAAGGCCGAACGCACACGCGCACGCGAACAAGGGGCCGACTTGGATGCGCAAACCATACGCAATATGCGCTTCGCACTCAAACACGACTACACCAAACAATTCATCCTGCGACAACGCACCGTCCCACCAGGCCAGCACATCATCTGGCACTTCGCCAACGTCAAACCCGCCCAAGACGCCAGCGACCTGGTCTTCATCCGCTACAAACAAGACGTCTCCATCACCCCCCGCGACCTCACCATCGCCGGACAGTGGGCCTTCGGACCCGACCCCGACGTCATCCACACCGGCACCCACTTGACCACCCACAATAGCATACGCACCGTACATGCGTTCGCCGTACCCACCTCCGCCGTCTCCGACCAGGGCGACCTCTACGTCGCTTACCGAAACCCCCCCGCCAACGCCCCCACCACCATCGTCTTTCCCCCAAAAGGAAAAAGAGAAATCGGTATCCAGGCCCTCTATGTCGCTACCTCCTTCGAAGCCAACTATCTCCGAACTCTACTGGCCATGTACCTGCGACTGCTCTTTCTCGCCGTGCTCGGCACCGCCTTGGGCGCCTGGCTCAGCTTCCCCGTCGCCGTCCTCGTCCTCCTCATCATCTTCGTCTTTGGCCTCTCCAGCAACTTCATCCTCGACGCCGTCAAATGGTCCGCCGGTGACCTCCTCAGAACCTTCGCCAGGGCCATCGTCCTCGTCCTGCCCGAGTTCGCCGCCTACGACCCCGTACCACAGATCGAAAAAGGAAGAATCGTCTCCGACCAGTTGTTATTCAACGCCTCGGTCTTTATGCTTGGCATCAAAGGCTCCCTCGCCGCCCTCTTCGGCTATGCCGTCTTTCGCATCCGTGAATTAGCCCGTGTCATTGTCTGAATCGAAAACACTCCATAGGACCTGCCTCATGCAGGCACATCCGTCATTATGAAAAAAGGCGCCGCAAAAACCGTTCTCCTCTCTCTGATGGGGCTTGCCCTGCTCGTCGCCGCCGCCTCGCGCATCGACCCCGTCAAACAACTACGACGACAATACAACCTCGACCCCACCGACCCCATCGCCGAATCCCAGGTCGCCTCCGAATTGAGCCTGCCCACACCCGTCCTGGCCGTCTTTCGCACCCTCGCCATTGACTACCTCTGGATTCGCGCCGACAACCTCAAACAGGAAGGCCAGTACTTCGACGCTCTCCACCTCTCTCGACTCATCTGCGCCCTTCAGCCCAACATCCCCGACGTCTGGATCTTCCAGGCATGGAACATGGCCTACAACATCTCCCACGCCATGAGCACCCCCCAGGAACGATGGAACTGGGTGCAGGCCGGCTACCGCCTCCTACGGGACGAAGGCATTCCCAAAAATCCCAAAACACTCGAACTCTACCGATGGCTCGGACACATCTTCCAGCACAAAATTGGCGGCATCACCGACGATTTCCACCGCTTCTACAAACAAAAACTCGCCTTCGAAATGATGGAAATACTCGGCTCCGCACAACAGACCAACCAACTCTTCCAACAACTCGCCGCCGCACCTCGCTCTTGGGCCGCTATTGCAGAAGATCCCAACCTCGCTCCACTCCTCAACAATATCATTGACGCCGACCCCTCACTCACTGACGAAAAATCCTTCTCAGAGGCCTTGCTACGAATCGACGTGGCCCCGGCCGAATACCCACCAAAACTCCACCAGGTCCTCGCCGACTACCGAAGCGACCCCGCGCTCGCCCAACTCAACGCCTTCGCCCGCGCCGCCACACTCAGACGCGAATGGAAACTCGACCCCCAATTCATGCTCGAACTCAACCGCCAATACGGACCCATCGACTACCAGCAGGAAGAAGAAACCCACCTCAGCCTCGATTGGCGACTGCCCTCCTCACACGCCCTCTATTGGGCCAAACGAGGCATGCTCCAGGTCGAAGACCAGGACACCACCGCCGTCCGAAACCTCAGCCGCCTCGTCTACCATAGCCTCATCAACCTCTACCACTTCGGCAGCCTCAAAATCTTCACCTTCGAAATGCCCCCCGACGCCCCCCAACGAGAGAAAGGACAGGAAATCCTCGACAAAACTCCCTTTACCGCCATGAGAATCTATAACAGCCAGGACCTGCGAATGTACCCCATCGCCTGGCAGGCAACCCTCGATATCATCGACTATTACGAAGCACGCGGCGAGGAGGCGCCTCACGGCATGGATTCCGCCGCCGCCTACCTCTCCTGGTCCGCCATCTCCAACCTCTACCTCAGCGACTACAAAAAAACCGCCCGACGCTACTACCGAAAACTCAAATTACGATTCCCCGACAACCCCGACTACCAGGACCCCCTCGAAACCTTCATCGCCAAAAAAATGGCAGAAGAATTCAAGGAAATTACACCCAAGGCCGCCGGCGCCTATATCGACTCCCTCCTACGCCAGAGCTTTCGGCTCTATGCCTACCGCAACGACGACCTCGCCACCGCCAACGAACGCCGCGCCCAGCAAATCTTCCAACTCATGGGAAAACAGACCGACGAAGAATCCGAAGCACTCCGCCTCCTCGGCACCCAGGACTTCAACCGACTCAAAACCACCGCCCTCGAAAACTTCCTCGACGATCCCTCCATCGACTTCTACGTCAAAAACCTCCTGCTCGACCGAATTCGCCTCGATAACCCCCCGGTCTTCGAACGGCTCATGAAAAAACTCCAATCCAAACTCCCACCCGCCTCCTGAGTCCAATGGCTGCGCCACCCCCAAAACCTCCGGCACGCACCGACCAACAGCACCCCAGCCTCGATACGCCAGCCCCGCCCCAACAAAAAAAAGAAATCACGGCCCTTCGCCCCGGGGACATAGTCCGACCCATCCGCACCCACGAAATACAACAAACCCTGCCCCTCTTCTTCCTGCCCCTCCACGACCACGCCGACAAAACCCTCCGCCAGGCCGTCCACGCCTTTCGCCAACTGGCGCGTCAACAACACTACGACCTCTCCCAACAAATCGTCGCCCTACGCCACGACCGTATCGTCGCCGCCTGCCTCTGTATCCCCCAAAAGGGACGATATGCCTTCGCCCTCACCTCCACCGCCCCCGCCCCAACACCTACCGACCCCGACCTGGCCTACCTGACCGTCGAAACCATCCGCCAAAGCACCGCCCGCGCCTTCAAACACAACGCCTGCTTCGTCCAGATCCTCCTCGAAACCGACGATAAGGACCGCCGAGATATCTGCTGCCGCGCCGGATTTCAACCACTCACCAATCTCATCTACATGATGCGAATTCCCTCCCAAAACACACCCTCGCAAAAACCCCAGCCCCATCTCGCCTGGCGCGCCTATCAGCCCCAGCACCATCAGCTCTTCAAAGACGTCATCAAACAAACCTACCTGCAGAGTCTCGACTGCCCCGAACTCGAAAACCTGCGCGATATGGAGGACGTCATCACCGCCCATCGCGCCAGCGGCCAATTCGACCCCGCCCTCTGGCAACTACTCCTCTACCGAAAACAACCCGCCGGCGTGCTCTTGCTCACACCACAAAACGCCCACCACAGCCTCGACGTCACCTACATGGGACTATGCCCCCAATTCAGAAAAAAAGGCCTCAGCTCCCTCCTCATGCAACACGCCATCGACCTCGCCGCCCAACTCCAATACCAGGCCCTCACCCTCGCCGTCGACCAGCGAAACACCCCCGCTCGTAAACTCTATCAACGCTTGAATTTCCGTGAATTCTTACGCCGAACCGCCCTGCTGGCCCGCCCGAAACCATAACCTGCCCTACCCCCGCCAGTACTGGAAACCTCCCTTTCCAGTACTCCTCCACAACTTATCCACATGCCCCCCAACACCGTGTAAAAACTGTGGACAGCACTTTTTTTTCGCGCGCAACTATCGGTAAAAACTTCATATGTTGGTTGTGGATAAGAAAGTCGGCGTTTTTCTGTTGAATCCTCTTCTCGATCCTTTAACATTGATCCCGTCGTTACGAGCCGTTGAGTCCTCGAACGACGACGATGCTCCCAATCGCCTTTCTGGCTTTGATGTGTCGTCTTATAATATTATATAGTCCCAACCCGAAATGGGTATGTCATATAACCAGGAGAGTTCCCGTGAACACTGTGTGTCCAGACTTGGTGGAAAAAATAAACGCCGCGATCCTTCAAAAAGTCGGCCAGCAACGCTACCGCATCTGGTTCAAAAACTCCACTCGCCTGACCATCGAAGACTCCTACCTCAAAGTCGGCGTGCCTAACCTCTTTATCGGAGGCTGGATCGAAAACCACTTTGCCGAACAAATTACCACCGTCGTTCGTGAGGTCCTCCAAAGGCCCATGAAAGTCATCTTCACCATCGAACCCGAACTCGCCGGAGGCCAGCGACGACGACAACTCGACTCCCAGGCCGAATTCGTCCAAAAAACCCCCCCCGCCTCACCCAGGACTCGCGCCCCACAACAAAACCAACGCCCCACCAACCTCAGACTCAAACTCGATACCTTCGTCGTCGGCAACTCCAACCAGCTTGCCTACAGCGCCGCACGCACCGTCGTCGCCGAACCTCGCACTCACTTCAACCCCCTCTTCATCCACGGCGCCTGTGGACTCGGAAAAACCCATCTCCTCCAGGGCGTCTGCAATGCCGTTACCAAGGCCCGACCGCGCACCCGATTCCTCTATGTCTCCGGAGAAGAATTCACCAACCAGTTCGTCGTCGCTCTCAAAACCGCCCGACTCGACCAGTTCCGACAACGATTCAGAAACACCGACCTGCTCGTCATCGATGACGTCCACTTCCTCGCCAGCAAAAACGCCACCCAGGAAGAATTCCTACACACCTTCAACGCCATCGACACCGCCAACAAACAGGTCGTCATGGCCTCCGATGCACACCCCAAAATGATCGGACAACTCTCCGAATCTCTCGTCAACCGCTTTATCTCCGGCATGGTCGTCAAAATCGACCCCCCAGACTGCGAAACACGCTGCGCCATCCTCCGACAACGCGCCACCGAAATGAACAAACGCTTCCCCGCTGCCGTCATCGAATACATCGCCGAAAACCTCCGTGCCAACGTCCGCGAACTCGAAGGCGCCCTGCTCAAAGTCGTCGCCTACGCCGCCCTCTCCAATAGCCCCATCACTCACGCCCTCGCCCGAGAAGCCCTCGAAGACCATATCGCTCGAACCGACCCCATCGTCCACCTCTCCGATATCGAAGCCGCCGTCACCACCTTCTTCGGCATCACTCCCGCCGACGTCCATTCCTCCAAAAAAACCCGCACCATCAGCCTCGCACGCTCTGTCGCCATGTACCTCGCACGAGAACATACCTCCATGTCCTTCCCCGAAATCGGCCGCTTCATGGGCAACAAAAACCACGCCACCGTCATCCTCGCCTGCCGAAAAATCAAAAACCTCAAGGATAACAACCAGAAACCCGTCATCTGGGAAACACCCGCCGGTAAACGGCAGATGGACATCAACGCCGTCCTCGACCAGCTCGAAGCCTCCATCACCCGCTAAAAAACACACCCGGAAAATACCACCACCAACCACCAACCTCCGCCCTCTCGCCGCCTCCTCCCCCCGTCCGGGGCTCTACCACCCCTCTCACCGAACCGATACGCCGCCTCGTGACCCCCATCGCCCCCCGCCAAGACCCTCGCCAGGCACGCCACCATCCCCCCAGCCCGACACGAACCCCCTCCCTGTACCGGCTACCCCTTCAGCCGCCTCGCACGCCCAGAGCAAGCCCCAAAAGGCGTCCTCCTCCATCTTTCTCTCCCTGCCCCATGCTCAGCCCCCCCCAGCGCCACATACGCCAAAGAGCCTGTCAGATACCCTGCAACCCTTCTGTTGCCCAAAGCCTCACCCCGTCGCCACCCACACATCGATTAATATCCCGCACGAACCAGGCCCAATAACAGCCCCCCGCAAAAAAAATCACCAGAAAAAGAACGCCTCCAGACTTCCCCCAAAACCCCATCTCGCCAAAAAAATGTCACCAGAGAACCACCCGTCTGACCAGAAACTCACCTGCAGAAACAAGAAACCCCCGAAAATACACGCCGCTTCCCTCGGCCGCCAATGCCGCAAAAAAGTACGCCCACCACCCCGATTGCTCCACGCCCACCGCCGATTCAACCCGAAAATGATCGCTCCCAAAAAAAATATTGCCCCCAATCTCCCCCGCCAACGGCCTACCCCCAATAACTCCCAAACCCCATCAATTGGGCTCTAGCACGCCTATAACCCCAATCTGTGGCATGCCTGCCCCACCGCCACGAACCTTCCCGACGCCCCCGCCAGAGTCGCTGCCAATAAATTTCACAGATTAGCTGTTGACCCCGGTCAGCCACCCCGGTAATATTCGCCACTCGCCGTACCGGCCGCTGCAATGCAAGCCGGATGGCCGAGCAGCAGCCGAAAGGCTCAGGCAAACATGGCGGAAAAATAAAATACATTTTTCCAAAATTAATGCTTGACTAGGGTGCCAACTGCTGCTAAATTACTTGGCTCCAACCCGGTGCTTGCGTCGGGTGCTGACTACGGCTTGGGCCCCCAAGGGGGCTCGCTGACAGGCCCGGCGAAGAACGGAAAAACGACGGCCTAACAGCCGCAAGGGCCTATAGCTCAGTTGGTAGAGCACACCGCTGATAACGGTGAGGTCGATGGTT
>CAYNXW010000026.1:0-15181 GCA_964401265.1 uncultured Pirellulales bacterium
CGGGGGCGAACGCGTATCTGGGGCTGTTTGCGGGGATGACGGTGTCGGCGTCGATTCCGGCGGCGGTGGTGTCGATGGGGGTGTTGCGGCTGATGGGGCGGGGGAATATTCTGGAGAACAACATTGTGCAGACGGCGGCGTCGGCGGGGGAGTCGCTGGCGGCGGGGGTGATTTTTACGTTGCCGGCGTTGGTGATTATGGGGTTCTGGGAGGAGTTCAGCTATGTGTGGGTGACGATTATCGCGGGGTTGGGGGGGTTGTTGGGGGTGTTGTTTACGATACCGTTGCGGCGGGCGTTGATTGTGGAGGGTGAGTTGGCGTTTCCGGAGGGGGTGGCGACGGCGGAGGTGTTGCGGTCGGGTCATGGCGAGCAGGCCGACCAGGAGGGTTTGGAGGAGGGGCAAGCTGATGAGGGACAGGGGGAGCGTGGGGGGTTGGGCACGATAGCGTGGGCGGGGGCTGCGGGGGGATTGTTCAAGCTGGGCGAATCGGGGCTGGGGTTGTGGCCTGCGACGGTGGAGGCGGCGAGCAAGGTGGGCGGCACGGTAGCGTATTTTGGAGCGAACGTGAGTCCGGCGTTGCTGTCGGTGGGGTACATTGTGGGGTTGAATATTGCGGTGCTGATCTTGCTGGGGGGATTGGCGAACTGGCTGGTGGCGATACCGATTTGTGCGGCGAGTCAGGGTTGGCCGATGGTGGACGGGCAGGCGATGGGGGCGTTGGGGTGGGCACAGGAGTTGTGGTCGAGCCAGACGCGGTATATTGGGGTGGGGGCGATGGTGGTCGGGGGGTTGTGGGCGGTGGTGAATATGCGGGGGGCGTTGGTGCGGGGGGTGCGGTCGGGTCTGGCGGTGTATCGGCGGGCGGGGTCGGAGCTGGCGGCGGTGGCGCGAACGGAGAAGGACATGCCGATGAAGTGGGTGCTGGTGGGGATTGTGCTAGCGGTGGTGCCTTTGTTTGTGGTGTATGTGGCGTTTATGGACCGGGTGGCGGTGGCGGCGGTGATGGCGGGGGCGATGCTGGTGACGGGGTTTGTGTTTTCGGCGGTGGCGGCGTATATGGCGGGGCTGGTGGGTTCGTCGAACAATCCGATATCGGGGGTGACGATAGCGACGGTGCTGGTGTCGTCGTTGCTGTTGCTGGTGCTGTTGGGGGGTGCGGCGAGCGGTGAGGGGCCGGCGGCGGCGATTGTGGTGGGCAGTGTGGTGTGTTGTGCGGCGGCGATTGCGGGGGACAACATGCAGGATTTGAAGGCGGGCAGGGTCGTGGGGGCCACGCCGTGGAAGCAGCAGGTGATGCAGATGGTGGGGACGGTGTCGGCGGCGTTGGTGATGGCGCCGGTGTTGGGGCTTTTGTTGAAGGCGTACGGGTTTGCGGGGCATGCGTCGGGGGGGGAGCAGGCGTTGACGGCGGTGCAGGCGAATTTGATGGCGTCGGTGGCACAGGGGGTCTTCGGGGATGGGGATGGTGCTGGCGGTGGGGGTGATCGTGTTGGATTTGTATTTGGCGGGTCGGGGCAGCGGGTTTCGCACGCCGGTGCTGGCGGTGGCGATCGGGTTTTATCTGCCGTTGCAGTTGGCGGTACCGATCTTTGCGGGGGGTGTGGTTCGGCTGGCAGTGGAACGGCGGTTGGGGCGGTCGGGTCTGAGGGGCAAGGCAGCGGAGCGGCGCGGCCGGGGCGGGGTGTTGTTTGCGTCGGGGTTGATTACGGGGGAGGCGTTGATGGGGATAGGATTGGCGGGGGTGATTGTGGTGATGCGGCGGCCTGAGGTGCTGGCGGTGGGAGCATTGCCTTTGGCGCCGTTGGTGGGGGTGGCGTTGGCGGGAGCGATAGGATATTGGCTTTATCGGGCTCCAAGGTAGGCTCTCGGGAGAAGACAATCGGCATAATCGTCACGACTGGCGGGTTCGTACTTTTTCCTAAGTTGGGAAGAGCAAATTGGGGTTGGGGGGCACTTGGGGTGGCTGGTGCGGTTGACATTTGCGCGCTGTAAATGCTAGTATAATCAGTAGAAGCGTTTGTTCTCCTTTCGCGGCGCTTCCGCCGACGGTCGTATTACCCCGTACGACGGTCGGCTATTTTTATGTTTTCGGCCGACCGGTCGGTCGGTTTCTGCTGTTTTTGTGAGCGGAGTGTCCGCGCGGCGGGAGGGGGAGGAATTATGAGTTATGAATGAAGAGAAGAAATGAAGGGTCTATCGTGTTGGCAACAACTGAGATAAGATGTGGGTTAGGTGGCGGGCGGTTGGTGAGCGGGATGGTGTGGGGGGTGGGGGGGGGTTGGGGGGGGGGGTTGGGGGGGTGTAGCGGGTATCAGTATTATAATCGGGCGGGATATGTGCATAAGGGGGATGCGGGGGTGCGGTTTTCGGAGGATGATACGGGGGCGATATTCTTTAAGACGACGTATTTTTATCCGGTGCGGGACGTGTTCGACTGGCGGTGGCAGTGGAGTCGTTTGTGCGGTAAGCCCTTGCCGACAAGCAACTTATCGGCGAATGGGACGGTGGAGGATTCGAGTTTTTACACGAATCGGGCGATTGCGGGGGTGTCGGGAGAGGTGCTGGCGCGTGGTGCGGGGACGGGTGAGCGGCCAGTGGGGCCCTGGCAGGTGGACAAGGTGAAGGTGGGCGGGGGGACGCCGGGGTTTTTCGGTCGAGACGCGTCGGGGCGGCGGTATCTGGTGAAGCTGGACGATGCGGATAGGCCTGAGCTGGGCAGCGGGGCGGCGGCGGTGGTGTCGCGGCTTTATCATGCATTGGGGTATCTGGTGCCGGCGACGTATGTGGTGACGGTGAGCGGGACGGGGGATGAGCGGTTTGATGGCCGGCGGGCGACGGCGGTGGAGCTGGTGGGCGGCGAGGTGCTGGGGATTTACAAGTATGACTGGGTGAAGGATCGGCGGGAGTTTCGGGCGTTGAAGCTGGCGGCAATGTGGTTGAACGACGTGGACCGGTCGGACAACAACAACCTGGCTACGGCGGAGGCAGATGGGCTGGTACGGTTCTATCTGCTGGATTTCAATGGGGCGTTGGGGTCGTGGCAGGGGCGGGCGAAGGAGCCTTGGCAGGGGCAGCGTTATCGCTGGGACGTGGAGCACCAGCTGGTGTGGCTGGCGACGCTGGGTCTGGCGGGCGGCGGGCGCGGCGAGGAGGAGGGGGCGACGTGTTCGCAGCAGCTGGGGTATCTGCGGGGGCGTTTTGAGGCGGAGCAGTGGCGGTCGGAGAAGCCAAACCCGGCGTTCGAGCGGATGAGCGGGGCCGATGCGGCGTGGATGGGGGCGAAGATCGGGCAGTTCAGCCGGGAGCAGTTGGCGGCGATCGTCGCGGAGGCGCGCTACAGCGATGCCGCGGAAGCGGAGCGGCTGGTGACGCTGCTGTTGGAGCGGCGGGCGGTGGTGTTGGCCTATGCGCGGCAGTTGGGCGTCTAGTGGGGAGGGGGGGGATTTTCGGCGTGCGATCGGGGAGGCGTTGTCTGGTGATGCAGGGCTGTGCGGGGGAGGTTTCTTTGCGGGGCATATCGAGGCCTTGACGGGCAGGGGTATTCAGACATAATGGGGCATAGGACTGTTGGGGCGCAGGCGGGAGCGTCGCGGCAGGGGGCGACGGATGGAGACATGTAACTTCTTTTATTGAGGTGAATTATGGCCAGAAGCAGCGTGAGTCGGCGGACGTTTTTGAAGCAAGCGATGGGTGCGGCGGTAGCGGGCCCTTATATTGTGCAGGCGTCGGCGCTGGGCAAGGGTGGACGGCCCGGGGCGAACGAGCGGGTGACGATGGCGTGTGTGGGGCTGGGCTGGCAGGGGCCGGGTAACATGAACCAGTTTCTGCAGCAGGATGACGTGCAGGTGGTGGCGGTGTGCGATGTGGACACGGCCCACCTGGAGAAGGCCAAGAACCGGGTCAACCAGCACTACGGCAACACGAGCTGTGCGACGTACGGTGATTATCGTGAGTTGTTTGCGCGGGATGATATTGACGCGGTGATGCTGGCGCTTCCGGACCATTGGCATGCGCCGATTGCGGTTGCGGCGGCGAAGGCGGGTCTGGATATTTTCGGGGAGAAGCCTTTTTCGCATCGGCTGGCGGAGGGCCGGGCGATGGTGGAGACGCTCAAGCGTTACGGGCGGGTGTGGCAGACGGGCTCGTGGCAGCGGTCGCAGAGTCATTTTCGCCGGGCGGCGGAGCTGGTGCGTAATGGTCGCATCGGCAAGCTGGTGCGGGTGGAGGTCGGGCTGCCGGGCGGGGTTTACGCGCGTAAGGATGAGACGTTTCAGGACCCGCCGGCGGAATTGAATTACAACATGTGGCTGGGGCCGGCGCCGTGGGCGCCGTATTGTCCGGCACGGGTGCACGTCAACTGGCGTTGGCATCTGGATTACGGGGGCGGTCAGTTGATGGACTGGATCGGTCATCACCTGGATATTGCGCACTGGGGCATGGGTAACGACGACAAGATCGGGCCTTTGTCGGTGGAGGCGAAGGGTGATTTCCTGACCGAAGGACTCTGGAACGTGCCGACGCGTTACTATGCGAAGTGCGAGTATCCCAATGAGGTCGAGGTGATTCTGGCGGGCGGTCATGGCGAGATACGCGGGGGGACCAAGTGGATCGGCACGGACGGCTGGGTGTGGGTGAACCGGGGCGGCTGGGACGCGAGTTCGGCGAGTCTGAAGGAAGAGGTCATCGGGCCCAACGAGATTCATCTGTTCAAGTCGCCGGGCCATTGGCGTAACTTCGTGGATTGCGTCAAGAGTCGGGCCAAGACGCTGACGCCGGCGGAGGTGGCGCATCGGTCGGCGTCGCCGGGGCATCTGGCGTATATTTCGATGTACACCGGCAGGAAGATTCGCTGGGACGCAGCGAAGGAAGAGATTATTGGGGACACCGAGGCAAGCCGCCTGCTGAACAAGGCCTACCGGGCGCCGTGGGCAATCTGACGCAACAGTCAGGAGTGCACGCATCGCCCATTTATGGGCTTTGGTGGTATACGACAGTGGCCGTCAGACACGGCGACGTTGTGTACTTCGCCCAGACGCGGCAACCAACGAGTAGTCACGAGTTCACGCTTTGGCGTGGGAAGCGCAACAGAACACGCTGAAGCGTGAACTCTTACACGACAAACAACCACATGTTATAGTATTTATGCGCCCGGCGTGCCCACAGGCCAGGGTTCAGGGTGTGGGGTGGTTTCTGAGGAAGCGGTAGAGGGTGGCACGGCCGACATTGAGGATTTTGGCGGCCTGGACTTTGTTGCCTTTGGCTTGTTCAAGGGCGTTGCGGACGCGGGCGGGGTCGAGTTTACCGCGGCGGCGGACGGTGGCGACAGGTCGACTGGTGACGTAGGCGGCGATTTCGGGGGGCAGGTGTTCGGGCTGGACGAGACCTGCTTTGCACTTGATGAAGGCGTACTGGATGGCGTTCTGGAGTTCGCGGATGTTACCGGGCCAGTTATAATCCAGGAAGAAGTGCATCGCTTCATGGGAGAGCCCCTGAATGGGCCTATCAATATCCTTGCGGGCTCGCTCGACGAAGTGGGTCACGAGGAGGGGGATGTCGTTGCGTCGCTGCCGGAGCGGCGGCAGGACGACGGGGATGACACTAAGTCGATAGAAGAGATCTTCTCGGAACTGATTGTTGCGGACCATATCGCGCAGGTCGCGGTTGGTGGCACTGAGGACACGAACGTCGACGCGGATGGGTTTCTCACCGCCGACGCGTTCGAAGGTGCCCTCCTGCAGGACGCGGAGGAGTTTGACCTGCATATTGGGTGAGAGTTCACCGATTTCGTCCAGGAAAAGGGTGCCGCCGTCGGCGAGTTCGAAGCGTCCCTTTTTGTCACGGATGGCCCCGGTGAAGGCGCCGCGGACGTGGCCGAAGAGTTCGCTTTCGAGGATGCCTTCGGGCAGGGCCCCGCAGTTGACGGTGACGAAGGGGCGGTTGGCGCGTCGGCTTTCGCCGTGGATAGCGCCAGCGACGAGTTCCTTGCCGGTGCCGCTTTCGCCCTGGATGATGACGTTGCAGTCGCTCACGGCGAGGTCGGAGATGAGTTCGTAGATGGTTTGCATTTTGGCGTCGGTACCGATGATGCCGTGGAAGCTGCGGACGTTTTTGAGTTGTCGGCGGAGGTGGGCGACCTCGGTGACGTCCTGCATGCTGGCAAGGACGCCCTGGAATTGGCCATTCTGGTTGTGCATGGCGACGACGGTCATGTCGAGCATGCTTTCTCGGCCTTGGCGTGTGGTGATTTTGAGAGGGTAGCGTAGTTTTTCGAAGGAGGGCAATCCGTGGGCAAAGCTGCACTTGCCGCCGCAGAAGCCGCCCGGGAAGACATCGTGGCAGAGGTGGCCGATGACGTCGCGTCGGTCGTAGCCGGTAATGCGTTCGGCGGCCTGGTTGAACCAGGTGATGCGTTGGCGGGTGTCGTGAACGATGATGCCGTCGGCGAGGTGATCGAGGACGAGTTCGACGTTTCGTTTGAGGGCGACAACGATGGGCAGGAAGCCTGAGGCGAAGAGGTTGTCCAGGCGTTGACGGAGGAGGTCTCGGACGCTGCGAAAGGGATCGAGGCAGGGTTGTGGCTGATCGGGCAGGGGGTCGGGGATATCCCAGCGGATGACGGCGGGGTCGCCCGGGAGCGTGGAAGAGGTCAGTTCGGCTTCGGGCGCGAGCACGATGATGAGATCGGCGTTGGTGCGGGCCTGTTCGAGTGGGAGGCAGGTTTGGCTGGCGATGTCGATGCCGATTTCGGCCATGACCTGGACGGCGTGGGGGTCGGTATCGTGGGTACGCAGGGCGGCACAGGCCAATTCGAATTGGTCTTGGGCAACCATGGTGCGTGCGAAGCCCAAGGCCATTTGACTGCGGCAGGCCCCACGCAGGCCGAGAAAGAGGATTTTGATTTTTTTCATGGTTTGCTCCCGATACGAGCGTGCAAGACCATCTTAGCAGAGCGGAGTGTATCGTCAAGTGACACTGTATCTTTTTCGTGGCACAGTTTTTTGTCATATTGGGTCTTGCGCGAAAGAGAGGCGTTGACAGAAGGGGCGTAAGGCTGCTAATATGAGGGGGCATTGAGGTTGGCGACGTAGCTCAACTGGTTAGAGCGGCGGATTCATAGCCCGCAGGTTCTCGGTTCAAGTCCGAGCGTCGCTAGATATGAAGGCTTCCCAAGCAAGTCGTTGTGTTTGGGAAGTCTTTTTTTGCGCAGCGGCGGGGTGAGCGTGGCGCAAGGGAGGGGACGCAGACGCCGCAGGGGTGTGGAAGGTTGAGGCCAGGAGAGGGGGTTGTCCGGTTGGGTTGGGTGTCTCAGGAGACAGGGCGGCCCTGGAGTTGGGCGATTTTTCTTCGAGCAAGAGCCAGGTCGACGCCAAGTCTGCGGAGGGCTCTTTCGGCGACGCATCCTTTTTCCCGCAGGAGGCCCAGCAGGAGGTATTCGGTGCCGACTTTGTTGTCGTTGAGGATTTCGGCTTCTTCGATGGCGTAGGCGATGATCTGTTTGAAGTGGGGGGTGCCAGGCAGTCGGCCCAAGACCCAGGTTTCTTCAAGGGAGCGTTTGACGAGGGTGGCGATTTGCTCGCTGACGGCCTCGGGGGTGATGGCGTAGTTTTGGAGGACCTGAAAGCCGATACCCAGGCCGTGTTCCATAAGGGCGGCGAGGACGTGTTCGGAGCCGACGTATTCGAGGTTGTCTTTTTGGGCAAGTGATTGTGCGAGTTGAAGAACATCCTTAGCGGTTTTGGAGAGGCGTTGGTACATAGACAGATCCTCGCAAGTAACTGCTACCCCTAATAGTGTCGGTCGATTATGGGTTTGGGGTTTAACTTGAATACAGGAAGTACCGGCGTCTATTGTGCACTGACAGCTTGGACGATTTTTTTGAGGAGTTGATCGGCTTGAACGGTTTGTAGAGCACGCCACTGAGGCCTTCGCGATTGGCGCGGACGATCGCGTGGTTGGGGTCGTAGCCAAAGCCGGTCATCAGGAGCACGGGGACGTTTTGGGCTTGGGCGGCGGCAAAGATGTGGTAGCCGTTGGCGTGGGGCAGCTTGATATCGGAAATGACGAGGTGGTATTTTTGCCGCGCGATAAGGGCGAGGGCTTCGCGGCCATCGGCGGCGGTGTCGACCGTGCATTGACATCGCCTGACGACATCGGCGATAGTCTGGCAGATGAGGGGTTCGTCGTCGACGACAAGGAAGTGCTTGTCGACGAGTTCGGGGTGCTGGTCGGAGGCGACGCGTGCGCCGAAGATGCCTTTGGGGCCGGCCTGGGTGTCTTTGAGGGCTTGGCGGATCTCGGCGGCGGAATCGATGAGCTGCTGGAGTCGGCTGCGAAGGTCGTCGTGGCCTATGTAGTCTTCCATAAGCAAGGAGACCTGGGTCATAATTTTGCTGAGGGGCTGGGAGAGTTCTCGACAGAGGTTATCGGCAGCCTGTCCGGTGGTCTTGTAGCGTTCGACGACAAGCAGGTCGAGGATGTTGAGGGCGATGGCAATGTGTCGTCCGAAGATTTCGGCAACTTGTCGGTCGTCTTCGTTGAAGGCGGTTTGGAGGTGGCTTTCGACGTTGAGGATGCCAATGACCTTGTCGTGCAGTCGGAGGGGGATGGTGAGGCTGGAGCGGGCGTCGTCGATGCCGGGCAGGTAGTGGGGATCGTTTTGCGGGTCGTTGCAGATATAGCTTCGTCCGGTAGCGGCGACGTATCCGCTGATGCCGTTGTTTTGGCTGTTGGCAAAAAGCTCGGCGGGTTCGGCGGCGGAGATGTTGTAGCCGAAGAGGACTTCGAGCTGATTGGACTGTTGGTTGAGGAGACGCACGAGGAAGTGGTCGAAATGGAGCATTTCCTGGGCGTACCGAATGATTTTGTCCTGGATGAGTCTGATGCGTTGTTCGACGGTCATGGAGGCGATGACATCGGCGTCGAGTCGCACCAGTTCGCCGCCAGCCTTGTCGATGGCGTCGATACGTTGCTGGAGTCTTCGGTTGGCGGTGTCTTCCCAGATGACGGCGGCGACGCTGGTCATGTTTCCTTGCTGGTCGCGCATGGGGTTGCAGATCATTTCGAAGTGGCGGTCGGCCTCGGGGATGGTAAAGGAGTATTTGCGAGAAGGTTTGCGTCGGGGGTCGTGGTGGGCTTTTTCGTATGCCTGGAGGAAGGAGCGGTGGGCCTGCGCGGAGCGGTGGGCGACCTGGTCTTTGACGGCGGCGCCGAAGCGTTCGATTTGTTCGTTGGCCCAGAGGAACTGGCCTTCGGCGGTGACGATGCCGACGCCTTCGCCAATGGTGTTGAGGATGGCGGCGGCCTGTTCGGAGCCCATGGCGTGTTGCAGTGGCAGGAAGTTGGCGGTGTCGGAGACGACGGCGTCAAAATGGTCGTGCTTGACGCATTCAAGGGCCTGCTCGACAGTAGGGGCAAACTTGAGACAGCAGGATTTGCCGATGCATTCGAGGAAAGGCGTGTCGGTGTCGTGGCCGTCGCAGAGAACAAGGATTTGTGGCGGATTCAGCTTTTTCATACCATCCCATCGTGTGGCGCTGGTGGGGTTCATACCGGCCGGCCTCTGGGGGGTCGGCGATGGCCCACATGGATCATCCAGGCGAATAATTCGCTGTATACCATTATAGGGGAGAGGGGGCAAAAAGAGAAATCGGTTTTTGGGAGAGAAGGCCACTGTGCCATGGGATCGGAGGTCGGGCCAGGCGGCGGGGCGCATAAGAGAGGCCCGGTCGGCACCACCCGATCGGGCCTGGTCATTGCTTTGGGCCTTGTTGCTCAGTAATACGAAGGCGTGTGGCCTTGGTGATCGCGTGGGTCAGGGGTGGTGAAATGTTCTTGGGGTGGTTGTTGATTTCGCGGGTGGGCGTCGTCGTAGGTTTCCTTAATCTGGTCGGTGGTGAGGTGGGTATAGACCTGGGTCGTGCTCAGCGACTGATGGCCCAGCAGTTCCTGGACGACGCGGAGGTCGGCACCATTGTTGAGCATGTGGGTGGCAAAGCTGTGTCGAAGGGTGTGGGGACTGATGCGGGGATCCAAGCCTGCCTGGAGGAGGTACTTGTCGAGTTTGCGTCGGACAGAGCGTGTCGAAAGGCGCTGGCCGTGCTTGTTGATGAAAAGGGCGTTCTGATCGAAGTTGGCTTTTCGAGGGTCGGTATCACGGAAGGAGAGGTAGCGCTGGATGGACTGCAGGGCTGTAGAGCCGACGGGGGTAAGTCGTTCTCGTTTTCCTTTACCGCGGATATGGAGGACCTCACCGAGGAAGTCGACGTCAGTGAGGTTGAGGGCGACCAGTTCGCTGACGCGCAGGCCCGAGGAGTAGAGGGTTTCCATGATGGCGAGGTCGCGGGCACCGAGCATGGTGTTGGTATCGGGTGATTCGAGCAGGGCGTTCATTTGCTCGGCATCGAGGAAACGTGGGAGACGTTTTTCTTGTTTCGGTGTACGGATGGGCGCGACGGGGCTGGTGGCGACCTTGCCGCGTCGTACAAGGAACTTGTAGAAGCTGCGGAGGGTGGCCAGTTTTCGCGCCGTGGTGGCCTTGGAGTAGTTTTCCTGAGTAAGGAAGGCGAGGAAGGCCCTGATGGTGTTGACGTCGGCCTTGAGAATGGCAGTGGAGGGGTCAATGGCAACGGCGGTCGCGGTTGCGGGCCCGGCATTGTCAAAGGGGTTGTGATGGTCAACGTCTTCAGGCTGCTCGGCCGGCCCGACCAGGAAAGTGACATACTGCTGCAAGTCGGCACTGTAGCACTTAACGGTGTGCACAGAGAAGTGGCGTTCAAAGTTGAGATAGTCCAGGAACTCTCGAATAATTGGGTAGTCGTGCATGATAATTACCATTTACCGGCGAAGGTGAGTAGTGCGTCGGGCCCGGCCTCGGTGGCCAGCGGAGGAGCCCGCGTAAGAAAGACTATTCCTTGGGCAGCGGGTCAGGCGACCGTCGGAGAGCACGACAGTAAGTTGACTGTCGGTGGTTAAAGGCATTGTTTGAGCTGTCATTGTCATAGCGCAAGCTCTTTGGGCCTGTATTGAGGTAGAAGCATCTGGAGGCGGCGTCAGTCCCAGGGCGTTGGCGGCCCGGCGGGGCTGCTCGTCTGGGGCCAGGCGGGGCTGGCGAGCAACTCATCGGCTTCCTGGACCAATTGTTTGCTCAGCTGGAAGCTCAGAACGGCCGCATCGAACCAATCGAAGTTGCGGTCGCGGTCGTTGGCGAGGTTGACAAAGGCGTCGAGGATTTGTTCTTCGGTACCAGACTGGTAGCGGAAGATAAAGCGTTCCTGGCCTTTGAGTAGTGAAAGCTCTCTTTTTTGGGTCATGGCAATTCTCCGGAGTTCTTCTTTTGGAGACAGCGGGCTTCCTGAGCAAGCAGTTCACCAATGACTTCATGGGAGACGAACTGCAGGTATTTTCTAGTGGTCAAGTATGTTTTCCATCCGGTGGGGCTGCGCTTTCCACTGCGGTCGCGTGCATAGCGTTTGATTCTCTCTATGACAGCATCCTGGTCGGCATCGAAAATTCTGGCCACGCCGCTTTGGGGTTCAAGTGATGTCGGCTTACCCATTTCCAGTCGCTTGGGCTGGGTGGCCATTTGCCCTGGGTTTACGTGCAGGGCATCGTCCTGGGCGTTGGGCGGCGCCTGGAGCTGTTGGCTGTACATCTGGACAAGCATGCCGACTTTTGGCGGTTGATACGGGTCGTACCGTGTCACCGCACCGACAATGACGCCGTCGGCGCCGAGGTTTTGGGCCAGTGCGATAGCGTCCTGGGGACTGGCGACGTTGTCCATGCCCAACTCGACGAGTGCGGCCAGCACGCGGTTGACGGGCACCACCTGGATGCGATCGATCATTTGCAGCTCGGTGGCGAACTCGTCGGTGACGGCCATGACGTCGAGGTAGTCGGTGCCGGAAAGGTTGCGAAAGGGAATCACCGCCAGCGTGCGTTGGAGAGGATATGGATTATGGTATATCCGCTCGACGGAGCTGGTTCGGGACCCTCGGCAGCCCAGGCACAGGATGGCCAAGACCACAGCGGTCGCGCTGGGCGACATCAAATTGCGGCGAAGGTACAAAGTCATGTCAATTGCTTTCGCTATTTACTTGTCGGGCGGGGGGTCAGCCCGCGACCAAGAATCTCAGTTTGCTTTGATCGTATTTTGGGGGTGTTTGGTCAGGTCGAGCAATTTGTCCTGGACAAAGCTGACGGGCCGTGGTTTGACGGACCAGATATTTTCGATGCCGCTGCGGTCGGAGCAGAAGTACACCTTCTGGTCGGGGCCCCAAGTGGGGGAAAAATTAGCGGCGTCGGCGTTAGTGAGTTTGAGGTTGTTTCTTCCATCGAGGTCGACAATCCAGATATCCTGGCCACTGCTCATGGCGGGCTGGGGCTGTTGTTGCGGTTCGTAGAGTGCAGAGCCCACGGTGCCATAGGTAAGTCTGGAGCCGTCGGGGGACCAGTCGGGGCAGATGCACGCGTGCTGGGCGCTGGTGACAATTTCGGTGGGGTATTTGGCCTCGCCGTCGATGAGGTCGATCGTCCAGACGCTAAACCACTGCGAGCCCCGGTAGCGGGCCTGCTGGTAGGCGATTTTGGGGATGGACGCTTCGGGACACCACTCGGGGAAGAGGCCGTAGCCGATGAATTTCTTGATGCTGGGCGTTTGCACATCGACGACCCATAGTTCCCACTGTTTGGATCGGGGCCCGAGGGAACAGTAGGCAATGTACTTTCCATCGGGTGACCAGGAAGGATGAATGTCGTTGGCAGGGCCGCTGGTAAGCTGGACGGGGTTGCTGGCGTCGACACCGACGACCCAGATATCCCAGTTGTTGGCACGGTTGCCGGCATAAGCGACTTTGTCGCCGGCGGGTGAGAAGGCCGGTTGGATTTCGCTCGCGGGGTCGCTGGTCAGTCGGGTGACAGTCGAGCCGTTGACCCGTTTAATATAGAGGTCGGGATTGGGGGCATGGCGCAGGGAGCTCAGGACGATCCAGAGGCCATCGGCGCTGAGGTCGGGGTCGAAGTCCCCGCCTTCGTTGCAGAAACTGTGCTGGGTAAGCGAGGAGAGAGGTTGGTCCTCGAAGGGAACGGTCTCCAAGCCGCGAAGGTCGCCGTAGATGTCCATTTGCACATGGCTGGGGCCCGGGTCAGCCTGTTGCTGAGAGGGCAACTGGGCGCAGCCGCTGAGCAGTACCAGTGTCGCGATCATGCCAATCGCCAGCCATGTTGTATGCAGGTAGTGATGTCTCACGTAAGTCGTTCCCGGAGAACGCGAGCGTCGCATTCTTGAGCAGGGGTTTCCAGCGCACAACGGCCTCCAGCCTGGCAGCCAGGAACACAAAATTTCATCGAACCCGCGGGGGTCATCCGAAACCCTCGGGGCCTTTACCTTTAATCTTCGTTGCATAAGCCGAATTCCTTGAGAGCCCGAAGATCTCGGCCGGCGTTCAATTGGCGATGATACCGAGCCAGGCTCTGCAGGTTTTATCGGCCTCAACAAAGACACAGGTAAGCAAAAACAGGCAAAATTTCCGTCGGACGCACCAAAGGTCCTATAAGCCATGTGGAGAGTATCGACCAGAACGGGCGATTAGCTTTAACGATAGATGGAGAAGGGGCCAACGCCTGGGCAGGGCGGCAAACGAGGCGGCAAAGCAGGGCGGGCAAGGGCTATCAGGGATGAGGAGAGATTTGCAGCTTGCTCAGGAGCAGGTCGATAATTTCTTTTTCCAGTTGGTGGTCGCGACGGACGCGTGTCCAGACCTGGCGCTGCTGGGCTGAGGCAAGGTCGCCGCTTTCGGCGGGAGTGGGGTAGTCGTAGTCGGCCCGACCGCTGGATGAGTGGAACTGGCGGTAGACGGAGGTGTCGAGTCGTTCGACAGGCGCCTGCACGAAGGCCCAGAGTCGGCCCTCTTGGCGCAGCAGAAGGATGCGGGCATGGCGACGATAGGTGTTTTGGCCTGTAAGACTGTCTTTCTGGTGGAAGAAGGTGGGCCGAGACTCCACCGTAGAGGCGTCGGGATCGACCGTGACGGAGGCGAAGCGGCTGTGCATAACCTGTTGCGCGGCGGTCAGGGCGGTATCGTAGTCGATCCGGGCCAGGTCGGCACGGGCAAAGCTCGCGGTGTTAATGGCGTCGGAGCAGCCGGTGGCACCCAAGGCGGCGACGGCAAGGCACCAGGCCAAGAGGGGGGTAAATGGTATCTTCATGTCGTAGTCCTCATGTGTTGGCATAGGAGGCTTGGCAGTTGGTTAACGTCGCTTCCGGCACGATTATAGCAGGAGGTGCAAGGGGTAGCCAGATGGAGGTTTGGAGGGCCAGAGGCGGATTGGGCCGGGTTGGGCAGGCTGGCAGAGGGGCCGGAGTAAGTGTTGACCGGGCGTGTCGCGGCGTCTAGTATGGAAGAACAGTCGTAATCATTTACAGGACAGATATTTAGCTTTACGGGCGACACCAACGGAGGCCGACAGTCTAGCGTTACTCAAGCGTGGGCGCGTCCGGGGAGGCCCCGTCGGGTCATCCAAAATTGCGGCTTTGGCGGGCGAGGTCCGATATTATGAAGGAGCGGGATTGGCCGATCGATGCGTTAGTAATAACAGGTAAAGGGTTATGATGGGAAGCTCGGAAAGCAGCCATGGGGGCCAGGGTGGCGTCAGGGGCGTCAGCGTGGTGATCCCGGCTTATAATGCCGAGGCGCATGTGGGCCGGGCGATCGAGAGCGTACTGGCCCAGAGTCGCCCGGCCGATGAGATTATCGTCGTGGACGACGGCTCGTCGGACGCAACGGCCACAGCAGCACAGGCCTGCGGCGAGCAGGTGCGGGTAATTGTGCAGGAGAACGCGGGGGCCGGGGCGGCGCGGAATCGCGGCGTGCGTGAGGCCCGAAGCGAGTGGGTTGCCTTTCTGGATGCGGATGACGAATGGCTGCCGGAGAAGCTGGCGCGACAGATGGAGCAGTTGGCTGATCATGAGGGGCTGGACTGGACGTGCAGCAATTTCTTCGAGGCACGCCAGGGTGAGCCCTTGCAAGTCGCGCGGCAGGCTGAGCGAGCACGAGTGTTGCTGAGCGAGGGGGCCTATTTCGCGACCTACTTCGAGGCCTACGCGGCTGGGTTTTACGCGTGGACGAGCACGATCGTGGTGCGGCGGCGTTTGCTGGTCGAGGCGGGGCTTTTCGCCGAGAACA
>CAYNXW010000027.1:0-15157 GCA_964401265.1 uncultured Pirellulales bacterium
TAATAGAGGGCGCGCGGGCGTAGCCGGCACATCACGATACGGGATTCTTGTTCAGGGTGCCATTGGTGGGGCTTTGAGGGTGACGAATTCAAGGTAGAGGCCTTGTTCGGTTCCTTTCATATGTCCGACGGAGGGACCAAAGTGTTGTTTGACCAGGGCGAAGTCGGGCAGGGTGGTGAAGTCTATCACGTCGCTAAATTCCTCGACCAGAAACGCGATAGGAGCGGGGCCCATCATCATGGCTGGGCCGAACATCGAGGCCATGGCGTTGTCGGAATTGTCGGGGTCGGCAGCAGCCTGACGCGCGGCTTCTTTGAGCGTAGCCCAGAGGATCTCGCCTTCGATCTGGCCGTTGCTGTAGTAGTAGAGACCGGCCTGGTCGGGCAGGGAGCGGCCGGCGTGTTGATAGACGGGGTCGGTCTTGATGCTTTCGATCTGCTCGCGTTGAAGGTCGCGAATGGCCTGCTCGACGGTTTCGACACGTCCGAAGAGGAACTGGTCGGCGGCAACGGCGAAGGCGAGTTGGGAGGGTGGGGCCTGACCTGAGTCCTGGAGGGGGTTCATCATGAAGGGCAGGGGCATGGGAGGCAGGAGATAGAGGGTGGTGTTGAGGATTTCTCGCTGCATGTCTGGCTTGGCCTTGGCGATCGTAGCGGTGTGGATGCTTCCGATCGCGTTGTTGAGGGTCGAGGCATCGCGAACGGCAATGGCCAAGAGGGAGCGGGAATTGCGGGGGTCGGTGTACGGTTTTTGGGCTGACTTGGTCACGATGATAGGCGAGCGGAGTTGCTCGATGATGTCCTGTCGCACGTTAACGGGGGGCATGGCGTCGCCATTGGGGCCGGCCATTCCCTCCATGGCGGATTCGAGCATCATGTCCAGATTGACGTTGCTGATGTTATAGGCGAGCTTGACAATGTGGGCGTAGACCTTGGCGAGGTCGTAGTTGGCGACGGTGAATTGAGCGAGTCCGTTGGTGAGCAACGGGCCCGGTTGGGTATCGCCGAGCAGTGGGGTGAAGATGGCTAATAGACCTTTGGGCTGGCCTTGAATGGGTGCAAACACTTGCAGGCGAGCTTCGTGTTGCTGGTCCGGGGCAAGGTCGAGGCCCAGGGCGACACCGCGGAGGGCGTTGAGGCCGAGGGCGTCAATGGTTCTACTGGCTTGCTGACGGTGTTTGGAGGGGGCGGCAAGTTGTTGAACGGCGATGAGGGCGGGCACGTTGAGGTAGGCAAAGAGTTGGCCAGTGCCTACACGGCGGTGCGCTTGGCGAAAAGCAGGGTCGTCGGCAAGGGTGGCCCCGGCGGGCTGGTCCATGTTTATAAGAACGGCCTTGATGTACTTGAGACTGGAGCCGACGACGAGGTATCGGTCTTTGAAGCCGAAGGAGAGGACATCAAAATCGACGTCCTGTTCGGGGTCGGTTTTGAAGGAATTGATCTGGACAGAACGGATGTCGGTCCGGTCGGGGACCGCACCGCTTTCGAGAGCGCCGCGTCGGAGCTGTTCGGTGAGTTCTTTGGCTTTTTCGAGTTGGTCGCCCATGTCGGCCAAAGCAACGATCTGGAAGTCAGGGACCTCGACTTCTTTTTCGGGAATCTTTTCCCAATCGATGTCGCCGTCCTCTTGATAGGCGTCCTGGGGGATGTTCTCGTAGTCGGGCTGCATCACGGTGCGCAGCTGGGCAAAGGCGATAAATACCAGTTGGCCTTGGGGCATGGGCAGCTTGTCGGGAGGCTGCTGGACGTGGGTTTCTTTCCAGAGCTCGGTGAGCATTTTGTCGATTTTGGCGCGGAGCTGCTTTTCGGCCGGCTGGATGAAGGCCTGCATGTCCGGGTCCTTGTAGAGGCCAAAAGAGGAGGTCTTCTTGAAGTTGTCACGCAGCTGGTTAACGCTGGGCACGGTCAGAAAGAAAATGGCGTCGGCGGGGACCCAGCTGGCCGGGGCATCGGCGGCGCAGGCGGGCGTCGGTTCGAGGGCGGTGGTTAAAAGGATGCCAATAGCGGCGAACAGAGCGAGGGTGGAGGTGGTGGAGGTTTTCATCAGGGTTCCTTTCATTTGGCGAAGGCCCAGACCAAAGAGATTTTAAATACAAAACACGAAAAATGTGCTCTCTGTGGCGACGGTTGCACGATTACGGTTGAGATGTCAGCGTCAGTTTAGGCGTCGGGCTGGACCGGCGGGCGAGCGGGCGGTGGTGCGTCGCGTTTGGTACGGGGCCCGGGTTGGAGGTAGCGAAAGCCCATGTTGGGGTTGTCTTCGTCGTAGGCAAACGCGTCACGGTTTTGGACAAAGCGTTTGACGACGTCGACGGGGATGGCAAAGTTGAGTCCGCCCAGAAAGAGATAGCCCATAGAGGTAACGCCGATGACCTCGCCGCGTAGATTGAAGAGGGGGCCGCCGGAGTTGCCGGGGTTGATGTCGGTGGTGGTCTGGATGTAGAGGCGTCCGTCCATGTTGCGGTTGGTGGTGGAGATGATGCCTTGGCTGACGGTGCGGGTGAGGCCCAGTGGGTTGCCGATGGCAAAGACCTGCTGACCGGCTTCGAGGACCTTCATGTCGCCGAGGTAGGCGTATTTAAAGGTCTTGCCGGGTTCTTCGATTTTGAGCAAGGCCAGGTCGACAAAGGGGTTAAGGGCGATGATGCGGACTTTCTTATAATGTTTTTGTTCGAAGCCGGTGGGGGTCCGTTCGAAGACGGTGACCTTGATGCGCGTTTCGCGAGCGATGACGTGGTAGTTGGTGATGAGGAAGCCGTCGGGAGAGACGATAAATCCCGAGCCCTGGCCTCCGGGGCTGGTGACCATGACGACCGCCTCGCCGAATCGATCGACGTTGCGTTCGATGGTGGTGGGTGAGAGGCTGGCGGTGCGGTAGATTTGCCAGGCGTGTTCGGAGGTGCTTGCGTCGGCGACATCGAGGGGAGCTTCAATGTCGTTGGGCTCGGCACGTTGGATACGTGCCACTTGAGCCCGGGGGAGGCGCAGGACGGTGGCGCCGATATCGACGATGACGACCTGTTCGTCTGACTTGAGGACGTCACCGCAGACTTCGTAGCCATCCTTGAGGATGACGCGTTGAGCGGCAAAGGCCGGCATGGCAAGCGTCAATGACAGTGTCATGAACAGGAGTTTTCGGGTGCGGTGCATGATATGTAACCTTTCCCTAGAACTACGGGCGGTCTATCGGCCCCTGGGGCGGGCCGGGCCGGCGACCGTGCCGACTTTCCATAGGTTATAGTATATATTTGCGTGGGCGAGGGCAAGCGCTTATTATATAGGCAGTGTCAGCGGGAGTATCAAAGGGCGGCATCTGAGACGCGGGCATGGCCGGTGACGACGGAAGCGACGTTTGCCGCCATGCTGCGACGGTTTGGATAGCCGGCCTTATCGCGGCGGCGGCATGATCAGTCATAGGCGGAGGGTCTTTAAGTGCAGGGACAATTTTCACGCCTTTTCGGGGTAAGAAACATGGAAATGTGGAGTAATATCGCCAGAGTCTCGGTTTTGGGGTTGTTTTTGTTCTTCTTGGGGGCGTCGGGGCAGAGGGCCGTGGCAGCCGAGGGGGCAGGTGAGCGACTTTCGCCTTACTACGGGTTCGGTCCGATGGAGATCATCAAGCTGGACTGGGGGCTCAACACGCCCGTGGCAGCCGACATTAATGGGGACGGCCTGACAGACCTTCTGGTGATCAATAATCGTAAGGCTCGGATTGAGCTGTTGCTGCAGAAGCCTGATTTTGATCCGAACGCGGTGGAGCCGCCCGAGCCGGAGGGGGAGGACATCAACGACCTGTTCGGCCGGGAGCGGACGTGGCGTTACCGACGGGTGAGTTTTCCTCTGGATGTGGAGGCGCAGAGCCTCGTGGTGGGGCACTTAAACGCCGACGAACTGCTGGATATGGCGTTTTACAGTAAGGAGGGGGTTCACGTGGTAGTGCAGGAGGCTACCGAGGAGGCAACGACAGACGGGGCCGAGAACGAGCCGGCGGCGCCGGTGTGGTCGCCGACGACCAAGGTGGATGTGCGGGAGGGGCAGAGTCGCGATGGCTCTTTGCGAGCGGGCGATTTGAACGGTGACGGCCGGATGGATCTGGCGCTTCTGGCACAGAAGAGCGTGTATATCTTTCTGCAGGACGAGCAGGGCAAGCTGGGCGAGCCGCAGCGTTATTACAGTGCGTCGGGAAATCTTGCGGGCCAGGAGATTGGGGACGTCAACGGGGATGGGCGAGACGATGTGATTATGCTGGCGAGTGGGCGGCAGGAGTATCCGGTGCGGGTGCGGCTGCAGATGGCGAATGGGCAGTTGGGGCCCGAGCAGCGTTTGGCACTGCCGGCGCCGGCGATGTTAGAGGTAGCGAAACTGGGCAAAGCGGGGTGCAGTTTCTTTTTGAGTGTATCGCAACAGGGCGGCCGGGTGGTGGTTTCGTCGTTGCCTACGGAGCCGGAGTCGCACGACTATCCGGTGTTTGCGTATCCATTGCCGGCGACGGAAAATTCGGAGCAGCGAGATATCGTGGCAGCGGACGTGGACGGAGATGGCCTGTTGGACGTGGTGGCGTCGGATCCCTTCCGGGCGGAGTTCTTGTTGTTTCGTGCGAAAGAGGGGACGTCTTTGACGACGGCGGAGTCGTTTCCGGGCCTTAAGAGCATGTCCAAGCTGGCGGCGGTACGGCTGGGGTCCGATAAGGCGGAGGCGATTGTGGTCTTGAGCCGCGAGGAAAAGCTCATTGGGTGCTCGCGGTTCGAAAAGGGTAGGCTGACGTTTCCCGCGAACGTGGCCGTAGCGGGTGAGCCCCAGGCGATGGACGTGGGCGACGTCGATGGCGATGGCCAGGCCGACTTGCTCTACGTCGCGAAGAAGAAGCACGCCGATGGGGGCAAGGACACGTTCGTGCTGCAGAGCCTTTTGAAGCTGGGGGCCGAAGGGGCTGAGGCCGGGCCGGAGCTGGAGCTGAGCGAGCTGAAGGACCCGCCGGGAGACATGCTGGCAGGGGACTTTGATCACGACGGCAGGCTCGACGTCCTGGTGGTAAGGCCTTACCAGCCATTGCTGCTGGTGCGTCAAAAGAGCCAGGGTGTTTTCGAGCAGGAGACGGGCGAGCAGATTAACGCGGGGCTGGTGGCGCAAGTGCGCAGCGAGAATCTGTCGTTGGCACCGTTGGCAACGGACGGAGGGACTGCGTTGCTGGTGGTGCGTAAGAATTTTGCACGGTCGCTGAGTTTTGATGCGGAGCGTGGCTGGCAGGTCTTGGATCAGTACCAGGCGGATCATCCCCAGAGCAGTCTGACAACGGCGACGACCTATCGGAGGACCTCGGACGAGGCTTTACTGATTGCCGCGTATGACAACGCGCGGGGCAAGCTGGCGATTTTGTCACCTCAGGCGGATGGGACGTATCGAACAGCACGCAAGCTGGACATGGGGGCGTTACGGGCGCGTAAGATACTGGCCGGCAATTTCGGGGGCGCTGCGGGGACGGGGTTGGTCATTTGTGGCCCGGATCAGTTTGTCCGGGTGGCCCTGATTGAGCGAGCGTACCGTTTGCGGCAGCTTACGGTGTTTGAGCCCACCATCAAGAAGGGGCGTTTTGGTTGGTTGGCGGTGGGGGATCTCAACGGGGACGGAGTGGCGGAGGTGACCTTGTGCGAGCATGGAAAGCATCATATTCAAGTGCTGGCGTTTGACGAAGAGGCCCAGTTGGTGGAAGCGACCCGTTTTAAGGTGTTTGAGCAGCCGCGGGGTACGAGTGAGATGTCTCGAGTGTCACAGGGCGGGGGCGAGCCTCGGGCGGCACGAATTGCGGACGTGACAGGGGACGGCAAGAACGATCTTATCGTTTTGGTCCACGATCGCCTGATCATCTATCCGCAGGACTGAGGGCCTGGCCCGGCGATGTCTCACGTTTTCGTTGTGTGGCGTGTTCTTTCTGGCCTACGGCTGCGTTCGTGTCTCACACTGCTTGTCCAAAGCAGACTTGCAGGCGTGTGGAAGACAGGGTAGCGAGCGGACGGCACCAACAAGAAAACCTCGCCAGAAAAGACCTTTTGAGTGTGAATTGTCGGATGTTTCTGGTCAGCGCAGGTCGCTACAGGGCGACAACCCGTTCATCGGAGTTCTGGACAGGTTCGTGGTGGACGCCAAGTGGCTCACTGTCGGTCTGTTGGGCACTCTCGACGTTTTCACTGGTATCCTGGTGCTCGAGGGGGGACCAGCGAGTTTTGGCTTTGTTGACGATGTCGGCCAAACGACCGATAACGATTTCCGGGGTATCGTCGAAAGGATCCACGACGAAGGTTTTGAGCTGGTCGTAAAGTTCGTCGGATACACGGATTAGCTTCATGGGAAACTCCTTGGCATTGGGGTTGGCAAGCAGCAGGACGCTCATGGGTGAGTACGTGTCAAGCATGTACACTATAAGATACAAGAGCTGGCGGGGCAAACGGTGTCACACCTGGCAGAACCGGCCAAAGTGATTCTTGACGGGCCTCGGGACGGGCCCTTAGAATAAGGGTAGAGGCATGGGGCCCTTAGCCCGTAAAGGTTAGGTCTTTTTTGTTTTCTAGCGGCCTTTTTGGCCGGCTGCGACGTTCGTGGTTCATTCCGTAGCTATATAGGTGTATACACAACTGTATGGCCGTGATAGACGGAGCCTGTGGTCTGGCAGCCAACCAGAAACTCTCGCCAGAACGGTCTGTTAAGTGTCCCCAACTCTGGTAAGGATGATAAGTTGCTTCCAACATGGGATTTGTGGACATAAGGCCCCAATCCCGTGCAATATCGTGGCTGGCAGACAAGAGAGGCAGTGACACAATGGGCAAGCGGCAGCAAGCGAGCAGAACCAAGTTGACGACCCCTGGGACCTTATGGATCGTGGGATTGCTGTGGGTGTTAGGGTTGGGTTGTCTGGTGGCGGGGGCAGTGGTGTGTGTCAGGTGTTGGCTGGGGGGGCAGGAGACCTCTGCGGTAGATCCGTTGGCAGGGGTGCTTGTCGCGGGTGGGACGGTGCTGTTGCTGGTCGGCGTGGGGGTGTTTCTGCTGGGGTGTCTGCACTACCTCCGGCGGGTCGTAGAAGAGAGCGGCTCGATGACGCAGGACCTTCGCCGACTGTTGTCGGGCCAGACTCAAAACCAGGCCATCCTGACGCAGGTAAGTGAGAACATACTGCTCTGCGACGCGATCAAGGCCATTGCCTTTCGTGAGAAGGATCTTCATGTGCTTCAAGACGCGATTGGACAGGATATGCGTCGAGAGCGGTGGGATTCGGCGGTGGCGTTGATTAAGGAATTGGCGGAGCGCTTCGGTCGACGTGCCGAGGCCGAGCGGCTCCGGGTCCAGTTGGAACAGTACAAAAAGGCAACAATCGAGGAGAAGATCGACGCCACGATTGAGCACATCGAATCTTTGTGGATGATACATCATTACGAGGATGCCGAGCGAGAGGTGGAGGCCTTGTTGCAGTTGTACCCGCAGAACGCAAAGGTGGGCCAGCTGCGCGGGCAGACAGAAAAACGCCGGCTGGACCACAAAAAGGAGCTCCTGGAGCGTTGGAACCGGGCGGTGAGCAGCCATGATTACGAGCAGGGGGTGGAAGTGCTCAAGCTTCTGGACCAGTATCTGACGCCGACGGAGGCGGCGGCGTTGCGGGAATCGGTCCGGGGCGTCTTCAAGGGCAAGCTGCAGAACATGGGGATACAGTTTTCCATGTTTGTCACCGAAAAGCAGTGGAGCAAGGCCTTGCAGGTGGGCCGTGACATTATGCGGGAGTTTCCACGCAGCCGCATGGCACAAGAGGTTCGCGAGAAGCTCGGGGTCCTGGAGCGGCGAGCCCAGGAACAGCCCAGTTGACGCGGTGGCTGCCGCGTGGCAACAGGCCCTGCTCCCGGGGAGAGCCGGGGGGGAATGGCGTTTTTTGGGGTTGACAGGCGGGAGCGTGACCTTATAATGTGGGTCCAGGGCAAGCCGTGTAACCGGTTGGCTTCTAAGGTTTTACGGGCAGCGGCGAACTTCCTGCCAAAAGAGCGACCCGCTTACGAATGACGCGGGCAGGGTCGCACCAGCCAGAGACGATCAAACAAGCAGACGGGGCAAGCGAATCGTGCGGAGGCTCAAGATGAGCGCAAGAGCAAGTGCGTTATGGGTATGGTGTATTGCGGTGGCGTTGCTGGCCGGTTCAGCAGTGGCTTTAGGCCAGGAATCTGGCGAGCCACAGTCTCTTGCTGAATCGCCGCTGCCGGCCGACGCGGTCGGGCGTACGGACCTGGCGTCGCGAACGCCCGAGCAACAGGCCCAGGACGCTCAGACGCGCCAGTACTGGCGGGAGTTCATGCACTATGCGCTGATTGCGCGTTGGGATCTGGCTAAGGACTATGGGCAGAAGCTCATCGCTTCGGATCCCGATCCCGTCATGGTGCTGAACCTGGCAGAGAGCGGCCGATACCGGGAGAGCTATCGTAAGCTGGACCAGATGCGGGCGAATACTCCGGTCGGCGATGTTGCCAAGCAGGTGGGCGAGCTGATCGAGCGGGGGCGGTTCTTGCAGCGTACGGACCGAGAGCGAATCGCCCGTGAGGTCAAACGCCTTTCGAGCACGACACGCGCTCGCATGATGGCGACGATGCGTCTCAAAGACTCGGGCGAGTGGGCGGTGCCGGTCATGGTCGAGGTGCTCCGTGACGGGAGCCGGTCCGACGAGTTCGCCGTTATCCGGTCGGTGTTGCCCAAGATCGGCCTGCCCGCGGTCAATCCGCTGGTAGTGGCGCTCCAGCGCAGTAAGGACGCAACCGTGCGTGTCACGGCGGCCAAGGCCTTGGGCGACATTGGCTATGGCAGCGCGGTGCCTTACCTTCTCCAAGCGATTCAGGCCGGCGATGCCAGTTCGGAATTGAAGACGGTGGCCTTGGCGGCGCTGGAAAAGATCTATCCGGGCCAGGCGGCGGCAAACCTTGGGGCGGCGCAGGCATTCAATCAATTAGCGTTGGATTACTATAACCATGTCTCGTCGCTGGCAGTGCCCGCCAACCAGGATTTTGGAAACGTGTGGTTCTGGGATGCACAAGCGGGGCTGGTGGCGGTGGCGGTGCCACGTGAGGCGTTTGACGAGCTGATGTCGATGCGCTGCTGCGAGCAGGCGGTGAAGCTCGAGCCTAAACTGGCGAGCGCAATTTCGCTTTGGCTCTCGGGCTACTTCCGTTTGGAAGCAGAAGGACATTCTCAGCCGTCGTATTTCGACGCGGAGCACGCCGATGCGGCTACGTATGCGTTGACGGCAGGTCCCGAGTACCTCCATCGGTCTCTGGCGCGGGCACTGGACAATCGGAATCGACCGGTGGCGCTGGCCGCCATCACGACGCTGCGGCGTAATTCGGGCCAGGCCTCGCTGCTGTATCAACTGGGGGCGGATCAGCCTTTGGTGCGGGCATTGAGCTTTCCCGACCGACAGGTGCGTTACAATGCGGCCTTGACCCTCGGCGGTGCCCTGCCCAAGCGTGCGTTCACCCAAAGCGAGCTGGTCGTGCCGATTCTGGCCGAAGCATTACGCCAGAAGGGGCAACTTTACGCCTTGACGGTAGACCCGGACCAGGACGGCCGTAATGCCATCACGTCCGCTTTACGCGATTCGGGCGCGTTTGCCAAAGTGGTTGCAGGCGAAACACTGGGGATGACGCTGGATCAGGCCAAGGGATTGGAGAGCTTCGATCTGGTCGTGCTGGCCTACGGAATGAAGCAGCCGAGCATGCGGGAAGCGCTGGATTTGATGAAGGTGGACTATCGGCTCGCGTTCTGTCCGACTCTGGTGATCGCCGCCGCGCAGGACAATGCGGAAGCTGAAAAGCTTGCCCAGGACTACGACTTCGTGGCAGTCCTCTCGAAAGGGGCGGCTGCGGACGCGTTGCTCGACGCCAGCCAGGAAATCCTCCAGCGAAACCAGGCCAGTCTCTTCGATGCGACGCTGGCGGATACGTATGCGACGGCGGCGGCAGAGGTGCTTCGGTCCCTGGCAGTGACGGGCAATCAGGCGTTGGATTTGACGGTGGCGGAACCGGCATTGATCGGGGCCACACAGGACCAACGCGCGACGATACAGGTGTTGGCGACTGAGGCGTTGGCACAGATGACCTCAAGCAAGGCGCAGCGTGCCATTGCCGCCCTGGCTCTGGAGAGTCAACTACCCGCGGAGACACGCTTGATGGCCTTTGACAACCTCGCCCGTTCCGCCAAGCTTCATGGCAATTCGCTCGTGGCCGAGCATATCGAAGCGATTTACCAGATCGTCAGTTCACCGGAGCAGGATCCTCTGTTGCGACGCGGGGCGGCCGAAGCCTACGGGGCCCTCAACCTTCCCAGCGCGACCATCAGCCGGTTGATTACCGAACAGATGAAGTAGCCGGCGGGAAGGCGACGAGGCAATCACGGGGGGCCTCGGCCAAAGGGCTACCTGTCAACGCGTAACAGGGGGCATTTCGCGCCACGGTTCCTTTGGGGCGCCAATTGACGAGCCCGGTTGGGGCGACTACGGTGAAGAGGGCAGTGGCGACGTTGGAGCCAGCGAAAGGAAGGCCAGATGCGTGTTGTATTTTGTGGGAGTGGCTCATTCGGGGAGCCGACACTGCGGTGGCTGACAACCTCCGCCCACGAGGTGTTGGGGGTGGTGACGCAGCCGGCTCGGCAGGCAGGGCGTGGTCGCAAGCTCCAGGCAACACCGATCGCAGAGGTCTCTGCAGAGCTGGGGCTGGACTGCTTGCCAGTGGCCGATGTAAACAGCTCTGAGGGAGTGGGTTATATTCGTGAGTTGAGGCCGGAGGCCATCGTAGTGATTGCCTTTGGGCAGAAGATCGGCTCGGACCTGCTGAACCTGAAGAACTGCCATGTCATCAATTTGCACGGCTCCCTGTTGCCGAAGTACCGCGGGGCGGCCCCCATCAACTGGGCGATTATTAATGGGGAGACGGAAACCGGGGTCAGTGTGATCACCCTGAACGAGCGCTGGGATGCCGGTGCGGTTCTGGGCCAGGCACGATTGGAAATCAAACCTGACGAAACCGCCGGAGCGTTGCACGACCGGCTGGCCGCTTTGGGGCCTGCTGTGGTGGAGCACGTACTCAATGACCTTGAGAGCGGCGCAGCGACAAAGGTGATCCAGGAAGAGACCGAGGCGACACGCGCCCCTAAATTACGCAAGAGCGACGGGGCGATTGACTGGGCTAAGTCGGCCGAGACCATTGGCAATCTGGTGCGGGGTATGTGGCCCTGGCCTGGGGCGCATAGCCACTTCGAGCAGCAGGGCAAGCCATCTCAAGAGCGTGTGACAATCAAGAGTGCCGAGGTGGTCATGCGGACGCCTGAGGAGACCACGGGCCAAGGACGCCGGCCGGGTACGGTTCTGGAGGACCTTTCCATTGCGTGCGGTTCAGGGCGGCTGCGCCTGGGGCACGTAAAGCCGGAGGGGGGCAAACTCATGAGCTACGAAGCATTTGCCCGTGGGCGGCACGTGCAGCCCGGCGACAGGTTTGTAAAAGGCTAGCCAAGGAAGTATTTGCAGGATGTCGGCTATGGCACGCAGGGCGCTCACGCTGAAGATAGAATCGGCCAGGGATTTGGCGGTCAATGCGCTGCTGGCGTTTGATACAGACGATCGTGATATCGAAGCGAGCCTCGACGAAGCGTTCCGTGAGGCGGCATGGTCCGATCCGGACCGTCGTCTGGCCACGGAACTGGCCTACGGGGTGTGTCGGCGGCTGATTACCCTGGACCATCTCATTGGCTGCTACAGCACGCGGCCTTTACGGCGTATCGAACACGCGGTCAAGGAGATTCTGCGGGTGGGGTTGTACCAGATGGTCTGTCTTAGTAGGACCCCGGACTTTGCGGCCGTGCACGAAGCCGTGGAGCAAGCCAAGCGAACAGGTCTGCGCGGCGCGCACGGTTTTGTCAATGCCGTGCTGCGTGCAGCGCAGGCGGACATGGCAGGGCATGTCGACGGGCCGGTGACGCTGGCGAGAAACGTCTTGTGGCTCGACGAGCAACGAGGGGTGACTTTTCGCAGTAATGTGTTTCCGCACCCGACCCGGCAGCAAATCAAGTATTATCGTGCGGCGTTTGGCTATCCAATGTGGCTAATCGAGCGTTGGCTGAGACAGTTCGGGGCCAAAGGGCTGATCCCCCTGATGCTGGCGGGCAACGGGCGGCCTATGCTTTCTTTGCGGGTAAATCCCCTGCGATGCACACGCGAGCAATTGCTGGAGGCCTTGCAGCAGGCCGGCGTGGGGGCGAAGGCATGGGGCCAGAGCGTGACCTTGACCGAACGGATGCCGGTAGAGAAACTGGTGGGCTATGACCAAGGCTGGTTCAGCGTCCAGGATGTCACGGCGACCGAGGCCGCAAGCCTGCTGGCGGCCCAGCCGGGCGAACGCGTGTTGGATTTGTGTGCGGCCCCAGGGGGCAAGACCATGTGCCTGGCGGGGGCGATGGAGAATCACGGGACAATCGTGGCCTGCGACGTCATCACCGAGAAATTGACCCTGATCGAACGCAATTGCCGGCGGCTGGGAATGAGCATTGTACGGACGTCCCTGGCCGATGAAGTGGGCAAAGCGGCCGAGCACCAGGGCCCCTTCGATGCGGCGCTGGTGGACGTGCCTTGCAGCAATTCCGGGGTCTTGGCGCGGCGCGTGGAGGCGCGACATCGACTCAAACCCGTGCATGTCCACACGTTGCGGGCACGGCAAGCCGAACTGCTCGAGCGAGCCGCACGCTTGCTCAAGCCTGCGGGACGCCTCGTGTACAGCACGTGCAGCGTGGAGGCTGCCGAGAATGAGCAGATCGTCGAGGCCTTCCTGGCCCGGCACGGGGACTTTGCGCAGGTCAAGGCTCAACATTGGCTACCTGGCGAACGCAGTCTAAAAGGCAGTACTGCTGAGCTCTCGCAGCAAACAAACGATGCGCAACCGGCAACGGGCGAGATCGGCCCGCTGTGGCGCGACGGCGGCTATGCGTCTCTCCTCCAGCGAAAGCCCAAAACCTGACAGCGCGATCATGCAACCTCATGCGTGCGCCGGCGCAGTCATCATTGCCTTTCGCCCACCGAGTTGCAGCGATCTTGGGGGACTCTCTAATCTTTTCCTTCAGACTGGCCGATACCATAAGAGTAGGGCAAGGCAGCATCGGACCGGTGCAGGCCTGGCGGGTCTTGAACGAAACGGGCATATCCGCCCGTACGTTCCAGCCGACTGATCTGGTTTAAACCGGATACTAACGGGGCTCCTGAATCTACTTGTCAGGATGCGGCGTACAACACGGCCTCTGCGGAGAGAAAGGACAAACGTCTTGTCGTCAATGGAAGCGTTTATCATTATCACTGGGTTGGGAACCGCCGCTGTCGGAGCCTTACTCTTGCTTTCAACCTTGGCCTGTAGGCGGGCGCAATTGGTCAAAGCCTACAATCTCCAGCAGGAGATCGAACAACGCAAGCGTGAGATCGAGCAGAAAAAGGCCGACGAAGAGGCCAAGAACCACCACGCTGCACGCCGTGTGGGCCCAGCAAAGTTGAAACCCGCCTGAAGCAGATTTCTCGCCATTTGAGGCCTTAGCAAAGCGACTGACCAGCAGCCGCCTCACTCCGGAAGAACTGTCATATCGGCCCCGACACCCTGCATCAGGGCTACGTAGGCAGGGAAGGTGACGTTGACGGCCTCGGCAGTGTCGATGGTGCTTGGCCCGTCGAGTGCCATGGCCGCCAGGCTCAACGCCATCACCACGCGATGGTCGTCGTGGCCGCAAAGATCGCCACCGTGTAACGCAGCAGGCTCGATTACTAAGCCGTCCGGTTCTTCCGTGATCCGGGCTCCAAGTTTTGTCAGTTCCCCGGCCATCACGGCGATGCGGTCGGTTTCTTTCAGTCGTGCCTGGGCAACGTTGTAGATACGCGTAGGCGTAGCAGCGAAACAGGCAACGACGGCCAACGCCGGCAGAGCGTCCGGCAACGCGTTCAAGTCAACCTCGATTCCCCGCAATTCCCCTGCTTGTATCCGAACGCCGTCCGACTCCAGGGTAATCGTCGTGCCCATTTGACGCAAAATGTCCACGACCGCCTTGTCGCCTTGGGCGTCCGCAAAATCCAGGCCACGCAGCAGCAGCTGGCCTTCCAGAATGGCCCCAGCACACAAGAAAAACGTTGCCGAGGAAAAATCGGCCGGCACCTGCTTGGCGAACCCACGATACTGCTGGTTGCCCCGAACAACAAACCGACCGTACTGTTCATTCTCGTAGTCTATACCCTGCTCATCAAGGTAACTCAGGGTGATATCAATGTACGGGCGCTCGTTGAGCAGCGGCACGTTGATAATCGTGGGGCCGGCGGCAAGCGGACTGTTAAACAAAAGTGAGCTGAGGTACTGACTGGTGACCGCCTCAATCGACGTTTCGCCTCCCTTGAGTGTACCCCGGACCATGACGGGAGCTTTGCCGTTATCGCGGCTGCTCGAGCAGTGAGCACCAAGGTCGTTCAGGCTCGCCACCAGCGGCGCCACTGGTCGTCGGCGTATCTGGGCATCACCGGTAAAAACCGCGCCGCCCGCGCGCAACAACGCGGCTGAGCCCATCGCGAAACGCAGGGTCGTGCCGGAATTGCCCACGTCGATTACGTCAGCGGGCGCCTGGAGCGAACCGCCAGTACCTTCGACAAACCAACACTCATCGTCAGAGGTCTCGATGGTGGCCCCCAAGTGGCGGTAGCAGTGCACCGCTGCCAGGGTGTCGGCCGAGACAAGCGGCGCATGCAACTCACTACGCCCGGCGGCAAGACTGGCCAATGCCACCGCGCGAATCGTATGCGACTTGGACCCGGGGATCCTGACCTCACCGCGCAATGCCGACTTGCCCACCCGTAATTTCATCGCCGTCACCTTCCGTCTGACGCCTAGGCCTCATTCCACCGGTCGTAAAACTCCACGTATTCGTCCTTCTTGTCGCCACTGCGCAGTTCAATGGCGCTGCGCGGGTGCTGGTTGAAGTGGGCCGTGATCATATAAGGAACCAGCGCGCCCCATTCGATCTTATCCCGCAGAGGTACAAAGTGCTCCTGAAGGCAGGCCAGAACGGTCCGCAGATCGAATTTGGGATTACGCAGAAAACTCAGCAACAGCTCCATGGGGCAGTTG
>CAYNXW010000028.1:0-14994 GCA_964401265.1 uncultured Pirellulales bacterium
CCTGCTCAGGTTATAGGGCTTTAATCAGGCGTTTTTTTCGGGGAGTGCGGACATGAGTGACAGAGCAGATTTGGCGTGGCGTGGGTGCTGGTGGAGGCGGGCGGCGCTGCTGTTTCTGGTGGGCCCTTTGTTGGGGTTGCCGGCGGATGGCGCGCTGGAAGTGGAAGGTTTGGGCGGTCCGGGCGTGCCGGAGGCGGTTGAGGCTGCAGAGGCGGAGGTGGAGCTGGTGGGGGTGGAGCTGGTGAGTCAGTGGTCGCCGGTATTGGTGGGCCGGGAGTTGGCGGTGGCGGTGGTGCTGGAGGTGGCCCCGGGTTGGCACCTGTATGCGAATCCGAAGCAGGGGGAGTTTGGCAAGGATACAGAGATTCAGCCGGTGGCCCATGAGCGGCTGCGGTTTGGGGCGGTCATTTACCCGCCGGGCGTGGAGTACACGGATAAGACGCTTGGCGCGTCGAACCACATTTACGGGGGGCGGGTGGTGTGTTACGTGCCGGTGACGGTCGTGGCGGGTGCGGGTGAGGCGGGGGCTGTGACATTGGCGATGGCGTTGAGCGGCCTGCTCTGCAGTGACGCGGGGGTGTGTCGTCCCTGGCAGGCTGAGGCGGCGGTGGAGCTGGCGGTGACGAGCGAGGCGGGGGCGGCCCAAGCGCAGCAGCCGGCGTTGTTTTCCGGGGTGGATTGGGGCGACGGGCAGGCTTTAGCGGACGGGGCGGACGGGGGTCGGCCGGCAGGGGCGCTGCCGCAGGCGGACCAGGCCGGTGCGTCGCGTCATTGGCTGGTGCAGATTCTTACGGCGATTGTGGCGGGCTTGGTGATGAATCTGATGCCTTGCGTGCTGCCATTGCTGCCGATCATCGTGTTGACGCTGATGAAGCAGTGCGCGCCGGAGCCGGACGCGGAGCCGGACCGGGTCAAGAGCATCAAGGTGGGGTTGGCGTTTGCGGCGGGGATCATGCTGGTTTTTGCGGGTTTGGCGGTGGTGATGAGCGTGTTCAAGTTGTTGTGGGGCCAGCAGTTTCAGGGGGCGGGTTTCAAGCTGGGGCTGTTGATGGTGGTGTATGTGCTGAGCCTGTCGATGTTCGGGCTTTTTGAGATTGTGCTGCCGAGCAAGATCGCCAATGCCAGCGTGGTGCGGCAGGGTTATCTGGGGGCGATGGGGATGGGGATGCTGGTGACGGTGCTGGGGACGCCTTGCGGGGCGCCGCTGTTGACGCCGATACTGGCGTGGTCGCTGGAGAGCCCTCTGCCGGTGATGATTCTGGTGTTTCTGGTGATCGGGGCGGGAATGGCGTTGCCTTATGTATTGCTGACGGCGTTTCCGAAGTTGCTCAATCGGGTGCCCCGGGGCGGCAACTGGATGATCTTGCTCAAGCAGGCGATTGGGTTTGCGATGCTGGGGTTTGCGGCGTGGCTGGTGTTTTTGTTCCCCCCGGGGTGGCGGGCACCGTTGGTGTATTTGTGTCTGGTGGTGGGGTTCTGCGTGTGGCTGGGGGTAAGCGTGGCGCATCAGGCGAAGCGGTTGGGTTGGCGTTGGACGGCACGATTGTGGGCGATCTTGTTGCTGGTGGTCGCTGTGGCGGGATTTGCGATGACGGACAAGTCGGCGAGGCAGGCGGAGGGGACGTACTGGCTGACGGAGCTGGAGGCCTATGAGCAGCAGGGCAGGACGACGATCGTGAAGTTTACGGCGAACTGGTGCAAGAACTGTGCGACGCTGGACAAGGTGATTTACAAGTCGGAGGCGTTCAAGGCGAAGCTGGAGGCGACGGGGGCAGCACTGGTGGTGGCGGACTGGTCGTATGACGATGAGCAGATCAAGGCGACGCTGGCGGGTTATGGGACGCAGTCGTTGCCTTTTGCGGCGGTGTTTGCGGGTGGGGATTGGGAGAATCCGATTTTGCTGCGTGACATGTACAGTCTGGAGGAGGCGTTGGAGGCGTTGGAGGCGGCGGCAGCGCGGGGGGCCAAGGCAGCGGATTGACCACCAGGGTAGTGAGGCACTAAGAGGAGAAGGTAGCAGGCAGAAAGAGAAGGCGAGCAGTCGCAGAGAAGAGAAGGTATTATTGACAGGGTGAAGAGGGCTTGCAGGGAGCGTGCCATGGCAGAAGAAAGCGTGATAACGGAGAAGGACCGGCAGCGGGCGCAGGGGTGTTTGAACTGTCCGGTGTGCAAGCGGGCGCGGGCGAAGCAGCGGGGGCTTGCGTTTTGGTTTGTCAAGCATGTGGAGGGGGCGGTTTGTCCGAACTGCAAGGCGTATGAGAAGGTGTACGGGCGTAAGGCGCATGAGCCTTTGGCGGCGCAGTAAAGGGTTGACCATGAAGGGGGCAAGGCACTAAGAAGAATATCCGCTTTCATGTTTGAGAAGGATGGGGGCGGCAGGGGGGTGTGGGCGCATAGGCTACCAGAGAGCAAAGAAGATGTGCGATACAGAGAGGATACTATGACAGGCAAGGAACGGATAACGCGGGCGATACGGTTTGAGGAGACGGAGCGGGTTCCGCATTTTGAGACGATGTTCGAGCTGGAGGAGGAGGCGTTCGGGTTGCGGTTTCCGGATCGGGACAGTTGGGCGGGTTGTACGGCGGCTCAGAAGGAGCGTCAGATCGGCACGTGCATGGAGGTGTACGGGCGGATTATTGAGCGGTTCGGGTGGGACGCGTTGGCGGTGTATTGGCCTTGGGCGGACCCGGAGGGGGTGGCGGCGGCCAAGCGGGAGTTTGGGCAGGAGGTGCTGATCGGGGGGATTATGTCTCAGACGGTGTGGTCGATCGAGATTATCGAGGACTGGACACAGTTTTCGGTGGATTTGTTTGACAAGCAGGCGGAGTTGCACGCGCAGGCGGAGCAGCGGTGTCAGGGGGCGTTGGAGGTGATTGATCGGTTGATTGACGCGGGTGCGGATTTTTTGTATTTGGCGAACGATGTGGCGTTTAACGCGGGTCCTTTCATGTCGCCCAAGCATATAGGTGAGTTTGTGACGCCTTACTTGACGCGTCAGGTGCAGCATATCCAGGAGCGTGGGGCGTTGGCGTTTATTCATACGGATGGGATGATTATGCCGATTCTGGATCAGCTGGTGAGCACGGGTGCGGATGTGTTGCAGTCGATTGATCCGATGGCGGGGATGGATATTGCGGAGGTCAAGCGGGTTTGTGCGGGGCGGATGGCGTTGATGGGCAATGTGCAGTGTAATCTGCTGCAGGATGGGCCGGACGAGGCGATTCGCGAGTCGGCGTTGTATTGTCTGGAGCATGCGAGTGCGGGGGGGGGGTATATTTACGGTAGTTCGAATACGATTTTTCCGGGGATGCCTTTGCGGAATTATGAGTATATGTTGAGTGTGCGGGAGGAGTGGGAGCAAACGCGGAGAAAGCCTTAACCACTAAGGCACTAAGACAGCAAGAAGAGGAGTTAACTTGCCCGGAAGAACGCGAAGAAAGAGGACGATTTCTTTTGACGGGATTAACATGATTGACAGGATTTGGAGAGGTTGTTCAGGGTGCGTGTGGGCCTGGAGGTTGATCCTGCAGTCAGGTTGAGGAGTGGCGATGGGTAAGAAGCGGGTGAAGGCGGCGGGTAAGGGGGGTGAGGGGTCGCCGGGGTATGAGCCTGGGGGTGGGGATTTGGCCAGTGCGGCTGCGCGGGTGAAGCAGATATTGGCGGTGTTGAAGAAGACGTATCCGGAGGCGCGGTGTGCGTTGGATTTTGGCACTCCTCTGGAGCTGCTGGTGGCGACGGTGCTGTCGGCGCAGTGTACGGATGTTCGGGTGAATCTGGTGACGAAGTCGTTGTTCAAGCGGTATCGGACGGCGTCGGATTATGCGGGGGCGAGTCAGGAGGAGCTGGAGGAGGCGATTCGGAGCACGGGTTTTTTTCGGAACAAGGCGAAGAATATTGGGGGAGCGTGTCGGGACATTGTGGCCAAGCACGGGGGGGAGGTGCCGGGTAGCATGGAGGAATTGACGGCGTTGGCGGGGGTGGGTCGCAAGACGGCCAATGTGGTGCTGGGCAACGCGTTTGGGGTGCCGGGGGTGGTGACGGATACGCATGTGATCCGGTTGTCGCGTCTGATGGGGTTGTCGAGTAATAGAGACGCGGTGAAGCTGGAGCGGGATTTGATGGGGTTGGTGCCGCAGAAGGATTGGACGTTATTCAGTCATTTGATGATTTTTCACGGGCGGTCGATATGTGTGGCGCGGCGGCCACGGTGTGAGGAGTGTCCGGTGCGGGGGTATTGCAGTTATGGGACGAGTCGGAAGAAGTTATGAATTATGAGTGATGAGTTAAGAGTGGAAGAAGCGTCGCGGGAGCGATTCGCGCGACAGGTCAGGTGAGCAGAGATGGTGGAGTGAGTAGGGTATGGAAGTGCCGGCGGCGTCGGAGGTTTGTGGGGCGGAGTATGAGCTGGTGCGTTTGGCGTTGGCGGATGGTTATGAGGGTTGGGGGCGGTGGTTGGTGCCGGGGGGGGCGGGTGCAGGTAGTGGGCCGGGGGCGGTCAAGCGGGCGGTGTTGTATCTGCATGGGATCCAGTCGCATGGGGGTTGGTTTCTGGAGAGCATGGCGTGGTTGCGGGCTCGGGGGATGGCGGTGTTGGGGCCGGAGCGGCGTGGCAGCGGCCTGAACGAGCGGGAGCGGGGGCACTGCAAGTCGGCGGGGCAGTTGCTGGAGGATGTGGACCGGTGCGTGGAGTGGTTGCGGTCGAAGACGGGGGTGGAGCGGGTGGATATTGTGGGGGTGAGCTGGTCGGGGAAGCTGGCGTTGGTGTATGCGGCGAGGCAGGGGGCGAAGGTGCGTTCGGTGGCGTTGGTGACGCCGGGGCTGCGGGCGCGGGTGGATATCAGTTTGCGGGAGAAGATTGCGATTGGGGCGGAGGGGTTGGTGAATCCGCGGCGGTTGCATGAGATACCGTTGCAGGAGGGGCGGTTGTTTACGGCGAATCGGGCGAAGTTGCGGTTTATCGCGGGTGATCCGTTGAAGCTGATGGCGGCGACGGCGTCGTTCTTTTTGACGTCGCGGCATTTTGATGCGACGGTGCCGAAGGTGCTAGACAAGTTGACGATGCCGGTGTATCTTTTCCTGGCTGAGCGAGATCAGATTATTGCGAATGAGGCGACGGTGAAGTTGTTGCGGTCTGTGTTGCGGCCTGTGGTGACGGGTGCGGGTGAGCAGGTGGCGGTGCAGGTGTATGGGGGGGCGGAGCACACGTTGGATTTTGAGGCAGAGCCGGGTGGGTATTTTGCGGATCTGGCGGCGACGCTGGCGGGGTAGTGGTTGAACGTTGAAGGTTAGAGAGATAGGAGGCAGTGATGGTCGCACGATGGGAAGCATGTTGGTTGGTGTTGGTGGTGTTGTGTGCGAGTGTTTGTCTGGGTGGGGAGGCATGGCGGCCTGCGGAGGGGGCATTGCTGACGCGGTGGTCGCAGGAGGTGAAGCCGGGTTGTGTATTGCCGGAGTATCCACGGCCTCAGATGGTGCGTGGGGGGTGGCAGAATCTGAACGGGTTGTGGGAGTATGCGATAACGGGTAAGACAGCGTGGGCGCCGCAGGAGTATGCGGGTCGGATCATGGTGCCGTTTGCGGTGGAGTCGGCGTTGTCTGGGGTGATGAAGCGGGTGGGGGCGGAGGAGCGTTTGTGGTATCGGCGGACGTTTGAGGTGGCGTCGGGCTGGCGGGGCAAGCGTGTGCTGTTGCATTTTGGGGCGGTGGACTGGGCAACGACGGTGTATGTCAACGGGTTTGAAGTGGGGGTTCATCGGGGCGGTTATGATGCGTTTAGTTTTGATATTACGGAGGCGTTGCGTGAGGAGGGTGAGCAGGAGTTGGTGGTGGGGGTGTGGGATCCGACGGACGTAGGCAGGCAGGCGCGGGGCAAGCAGGTGGCTGAGCCGAAGGGGATCTGGTACACGCCGACGACGGGTATCTGGCAGACGGTGTGGCTGGAGGCGGTGTCGCCGGCGTATATTGAGAAGTTGTGGATCACGCCGGACGTGGATGCGGGTGCGGTGCGTGTGAAGGTGGATACGCAGGGGACGGGTGCGGGTGATGTGGTTGAGGTGACGGTGTCGGCGGGGGGTCAGAAGGTGGTGGGGCGGTCGGCAGCGGTGGGTGAGGAATTGGTTTTGGGTTTGGGTGAGGTTCGTTTGTGGTGGCCTGAGAAGCCTTTTTTGTATGATATGGAGGTGACACTCAAGCACTCGGGGGTGTCGACGGACGCGGTGGGCAGTTATTTTGGGATGCGTAAGGTGGAGGCGGGTCCTGGGCCGGACGGTGTGACGCGGCTGCTGCTGAACGGGGAGGCGGTATTTCAGGTGGGGCCTTTGGATCAGGGTTTCTGGCCTGACGGGTTGTACACGGCGCCGACGGACGAGGCGTTGCGTTACGATATTGAGATGACGAAGCGTCTGGGTTTCAACATGGCTCGGAAGCACGTGAAGGTGGAGCCGGCGCGGTGGTATTACTGGTGCGACAAGTTGGGTCTTCTGGTGTGGCAGGACATGCCGAACGGGGGTCACGGCAGGACGAGCGCGGAGGAGAAGCAGTTCGAGCGGGAGTTGGCGGCGTTGGTGCATGGTTTTTACAATCATCCGAGCATAATCATGTGGGTGGTGTTTAACGAGACGTGGGGTCAGTATGACACGGAGCGGCTGACGGCGTGGGTGAAGCAGGCGGATCCGATGCGTTTGGTGAACAATGTGAGCGGCTGGACGGACAAGGGTGTGGGGGATGTGCATGATATACATGCTTATCCGGGTCCTGCGAGTCCGGCTTTGGAAGCGAAGCGGGCGGTGGTTCTGGGAGAGTTTGGGGGGTTGGGGTTGAAGGTGAAGGGGCATATGTGGGAGAAGCGGGGTTGGGGTTATCAGGAGATGTCGGGGCGAGAAGACTTGTTGAAGCGTTATGAGGATTTGTGGCGTCAGACGTGGCGGTTGAACCGGCAGGCGGGCTTGAGTGCGGCGGTTTATACGCAGACGACGGACGTGGAGATTGAGACGAACGGGTTGTTGACGTATGATCGGGCGGTGTGCAAGCTGGCGGTGGAGCCGGCGGCGCGGGCGGCGCAGGGGTACTTGGCGCCGGTGCTGGTTTCGGAAGAGCAGGTGTTTGTCAAGTCGATGGACGTGGTGTTGGCGAGTCCGAACGGTAAGGGGGAGGTGCGTTACACGGTGGATGGCAGTGAGCCGGGGGAGGGGTCGTTGCAGTACGAGCGGCCGATCCGTGTGCGGGAGACGACGACGATCAAGGCGCGGTGCTATTGGGGAGGTGGCAGGCATAGTGAGACGGCTGAGTTTTTGTTGCGGCAGGTGAAGCCTTATGCGGCGGTGGGGGCGAGTCCGTCGGTGTCGGGGCAGGGGCGTTTCAAGCGAGGTCTGACGTATCGGTACTATGAGTCGGGTGAGGCGAAGTGGGATAAGCTGCCGGATTTGTCGGCGTTGGAGGCGCAGGCGACGGGGTTGGCGGATGTGTTTGATTTGAGTGGCGGGCGGCGGGCGGATTATTTTGCGTTGGCGTTTGAGGGATTGATCGATGTGCCTCGTGATGGGGTATATGCTTTTTATGTGACGTCGGACGATGGGACGCGGTTGCACTTGCATGGTGAGCCGATTGTGGATAATGATGGGGTTCATGGTCCGTTGGAGGTGGTGGAGCGGGTGGCGTTGAAGGCGGGGTTGCATCCGTTGGGGTTGTGGTATTTTCAGGCGCACAGCGGGCGGAAGCTTTCGGTGAGCTGGTCGGGGCCGGGGCTGGCCAAGGAGCAGATTGGTGCGGAGGTGCTGTATCATCGGGTCGGTGAGGGTCAGTGAGGCTGGTTGGAGGAATCCTGCGATTTTACATCGGGGGCTGGGGTGGGGCTGTTGGAGCAGGCGGGTTAGATGGCACCTTGTCCGTGGAGGTGTAGGATTTCGGCGTTGATTTTTCGGTGGACGGCGCGGGCGTCTAGGATGCCGAGGAGTTTGTGGTTGGTTAGGGGGGCGGCATCGACGACGCAGAGGTATTGGCGGTCGTATTCTTTCATGTGTTGCATGGTTTCTTCGAGAGGTTGGGAGGGGGCGATGGTGGGGGGGTCCTGGACCATGACGTCGCAGGCCAGGAGCCAGGGGGCGGCTTTCTGATTGGCGAGGGATTCTTTGATGGATTCGAGGGTGATGGCACCGAGGAGGTTTTGATTTTCGTCGACGACGGGGTAGTAGAGGGCGTCGGTGTCGCTGAAGGCGGCGAAGATTTTTTCGAGGGGCAGGCTTTGTTCGATGGTGGGGGGGTTGGTGTCCATGACGTCTCGGACTTTGTAGGTTTTGAAGAGGTCTTCTTCGGTGATGTTTTTTCCGATTTCGTCTGCTTTTTTGGCGGCGATTTTGGCGCAGGGTGGTCCGAGCAGCTGAACGATGAGGGTGGTGGCGGCGACGACGGCGACGACAATGTGGCTGATGTCGGAGTCGAATCGTTCGCTGGCGACGATGCTGAGGCCGACGGCGACGCCACCCTGTGCGAAGAGGCAGCAGCCGAGGTATTTTCTTACGACGGGCATGGCGCCGGACATTTTGGCGCCGAGGTAGGCACCGGCGAATTTTCCGGCGCTGCGTCCTAAGACGTAGAGGGCGACGAGGTACCATGACATGGCGGCGAGGCTGTTGATTTGTAGTCTTGCTCCGGCGAGGACGAAGAAGAGGACGTAGATGGGGGGTGCGAAGGATTTGACGAGGGCAAAGGTATCGACGCTTTTTCTTGGGGTGATGTTGGTGAGGGTCATACCGAGTGCCATGGAGGCGAGGATGATGTCGAGTTTGAGTACGCTTCCGAGTCCGATGATGAGGAGCACGGAGCTGAGGGTGAAGACGAGGATGCTGTCACTGTCTTTGGTGCGTTGAATGATGGCGTTGAGGATGAATGCGGCGATGACGCCGAGTGCAACGGCGAGGGCCAGGGAGGTGAGGGCGTGCATGATGGCTTGGAGCACGCCGGCGTCTTCGTGTCCGGTGAGGATGCCTGCGACGCTGGTGCCGAGTCCGTAGAGGGTGAGGGCGAGGGCGTCGTCGAGGGCGACGACGGCGGTGGCGGAACTGGTGAGAGGTCCGCGAGTTTTGTATTCCCAGAAGACCTGAATGGTGGAGGCGGGGTCAGTGGCGGAGGCGATGGCGCCGAGGACGACGCCGAGGGCGATGGAGAGTCTGAGGTTTTGGGTGAAGAGGTAGGCGAGGATGGTGGCGGCCAGGCCGACGAGGAGGAAGGCGGCGATTCCTTCAGCCATGAGGATGGCGGTGAATTGTCGGCCATATTTTTTGAAGAGGCCTGTTTTGAGTTCTCCTCCGATCATGAAGCCGATGATGCCGAGAGCGAAGAGGTTGATGGGGTTGAGCTCGCTGACGGTAGCGGCGGAGATGACTTTGAGGCCGCTCTCGCCGATGATGAGTCCGATGACGATGTAGCCGACGATCTGGGGCACGCGTAGTCTTTGGAAGAGTTTGGCCCCGACGGTGCCGGCAAAGATGACGATGCCGAGGAGTAGTATGATATTGGGGTGGGCAACGTTGAGTGCAAGGGGTAGCAGGTTATGGGTTGGCATTGTTGGTCTCTCTTTGTGTGCGTGGCGAGGGAGGGGTAGGCCCTTGCCGTTGCCTATTGCAAATCCCTTCTTTTACCACGTAATGAGGCTGCGGTGCCAGCGAGAAATAATGGTGGTGTTCATGGGGAGGTGGGGTGAAGGGGTTTGCGAGGGGTCATGGTCGTCGGGGCCGGCGATGACGTAAGGTGAGTCTGTCATTGGAGTCGGTGGGCATATGTGGCGGGTTGTTGTTGCTGGGCGGGGAGTTGGTTTTGGCGATAATATCTTAATTTGCAGTTGGTTACGGTTTTATTGTGTTGGTTTTTCGGGGCTTTGGGGTGTCTAACGGACAATTCTTCCGGATTGCGAGCCTTTCATGAGGGATTCGATTTCGCTGCGAGTGGTCAAGTTGAAGTCTCCGGGAATGGAATGGGCCAGGCAGGAGGCGGCAGTGGCGTAGGCGATGGCTGTCTGGGGCAGGTTGAGGTCGGGGGTGGTGAGGGCGAAGATGAGACCGGCGGCAAAGGCATCGCCGCCGCCAACGCGGTCGACTATATGGTTGATCTGATAGGGTTGGCAGGTGGAATTTTGGCAAGGGGCGAAGAAGGCCTCTTTTTTTGTGGCGTCGTAGAGCATGGCAGCCCAGTTATTGTGTGAAGCGGAGATGCTCTGGCGGAGGGTGATAGCAACCTTTGAGACATTGGGGTATTGTCGTGTCACTTCTCGGGCTACGTCGGGATATTTATGGATGGCGAGTTGTCCTGCTTCGACGTCGGTATGGTCGGCGCGTATACCGAGGACCTTTTGGGTGTCTTCTTCGTTAGCGAGGACGACGTCGACGAAGGGGAGGAGCTGTCTCATGGTATTTTCGGCTAATTCTTGTTGGGAGTAGTTGGAATCCCACAGCCAGAGTTTTTTTCGGAAATTCAAGTCGCAGGAGACGGTGAGTTTGGCGTTTTTTGCGGCCTTGACGGCACTGAGGGCGGCGTCGGCGGCGGCTTGGGACAGAGCAGGTGTGATGCCCGAAAGGTGAAACCATTTTGCATTGTTGAAGATGTCTTTCCAGGGGTATTCTTCGGGTGGTGTCAGGGCAATGGCGGAGCCGTGTCTGTCGTAGACGACTTTGCTTGGTCTCTGGTTGGCTCCGGCTTCGACGAAATACAGTCCCAATCTGCCTTTTTTTGTTCTGGTGATGAAGCGGGTGTTTACCTGGAGGCTGTTCAGGGAAGCGATACAAGCGTTGGCGAGTTCGTTTTTTGGCAGGGCGGAGACGAAAGTCGCTGGGGCTCCCATGTAGGCCAAGGATACGGCTACGTTGGCCTCGGCGCCGCCAAAGGTCACATTGAGTTTTCCGGGCAGGGCCTGACGCAGTTTGAGATACCCCTCGGGCATCAGTCGGGCCATGATTTCTCCGAACGTGACAATGTGTTGCATCACCTTTCTCCTAAGCGGTATTGGTCGGTCGTTTTGCCTGGATCGTATTTGTTATGATAGAGCATTGTTGATTCTAAATCAACTTGTGTGTGCAAGGGTGGTTCTGGCAGGTGTTGTTGTTGTCCAAGGGGGGTAATTCGTCGGGTCAATTAAAGATGATGTAGATGGCGGTCATACATATAGCCAGGAGTGCCCAGCACCACCAGATTGCTTTGGTGCCATGGCCGGCCTGTCGGTAGGTTTGAGCCAGGGTGGGCAGTTGTTGTTCGTTGGGTGCATTTCGGGTGAGCAGGGAGAGGATGATCATGGTGAGCATCAGGGCGATCCAGATGTAGAAGGAGAACAGGTAGAAGTGTGGTTTGGGGATGAATGATGGCCAGCAGAAGAGGTAGATGGTGCCAATGACGACGCTGAGTCCGCCTCCGCCGATGAGGGTGATCAGGGCGGCGGTGGCGGTGGCACGTCGCCAGAGGATGCCGAGTAGGAAGACGGTGGCCATCATGGGTGAGAGGAAGCAGATGATGGATTCGAGGAGGCTGAAGAGGTCCATTTTGACGGTGCTCAGGACGATGGCCAGGACGACGGAGACGAGGGCGGCGACGACGGTGACGATTCTGCCGACGAGCTTGGTTTCTTTTTGGCTGGCCTTTGGGTGGAACTGGTGTTTATAGATGTCGAGGGTGAAGACGGTGCTGAGGGAATTGAGTCCGGAATCGACGGTGCTGACCAAGGCGGCGATGAGGACGGCGACCATTAATCCGACGAGACCTTTGGGGAGGAAGGTGGTGACCATGGTCATGTATGCCTGGTCGGGGTCATTGAGGTTGGGGAAGAGGATGAAACAGGCGATGCCTGGAATGAAGAAGATGAGGGGTTCTGGTATTTTGAGAAAGGCGGCAAAGAGGGCTCCGTTTTGTCCTTGTTGTGTGCTTTTTGCGCCCAGTGCGCGTTGGACGATGGTCTGGTCGGTGCACCAGAACCAGATGGCGGTGACCATGTAGCCGAAGACGACGGCGTGCCAGGGCCATTCGGGGTCGTCGGCGGGTTTGAAGAGTTGCCAGTAGTGGTCGGGTACGGCGTTGATGAGTTCGGAGACGCCGCCGACTTTGTGGATGGAGATGATGGTGAGAAGTGTGGAGCCCAGGATCATCAGGACGACCTGGAAGGCGTCGGTGGCGACGACGGCGGCCAAACCGCCGGCGACGGTGAAGCTGGTGGCCAGTGCGGCGAGTGCGATAATGGAGACCCAGACGGGCCAGCCCATGATCTGGCTGAGTAGTTTGCCACCGGCCAATTGGGTGCCTCCGAGCCATAGCACGAGGGCGGAGAAGATGGTGTACCAAGAGAGGAATTTGCGGCAGGGTTGTCCGAATCGTAGGGCGAGGAACTCGGGCATGGTGTAGATGCCGGTGTGCATGTAATGGGGGATGAAGAGCATGGCCAGCAAGAGGAGGAATGGCCAGGCCAGCCAGGAGGTGTTTCCCATGACGATGCCGGAGCTGTAAGCGACGCTGCAGCAGGCGATCATCATGGAGGGGCTGATGTTTGTACCCCAGATGGAGAGGCCGATGTTGGTCCATCCCAGTGATCGTCCCGCGAGAAAGAGGTCTTGGGAGTGTCTTCTTCTGAAGCTGACCCAGAATCCCAGTGCAATGACGGAGACGAGGTAGGCGATCATGACGGCGTAGTCGAGAGAGGTGAGGTTTTCCTGGATAGACATGGGGGCTCTTTTAGAGTGTTGCAGTAAGGTTTTACGATTGGCGGGTCATTGGACTGTCCGGGGAGATTTCGGTTGCAGCCAGGTGGCTGGGGTTATTTTTTGTTTTGGTGGCGAGGCTGCTATGGTCCTGGGTGAGCGGAGGTTGCGTTGGTTGGTTTTCTTTCACCGCCGTTATGGTATCATTTTTCAGGGAGGAAAGCCAGGTTGATTCAGTAGTATTTCCAGGAAAGCTATGATGTTGTCGGGGGGCACGTCGGCCTCGACGTCATGGGCCGGGGCAAAGATGTATCCGCCGTTTTTTCCTGCTTTGATGAGGCGTTGCGTTTGGTCTTTGACATCGTGGACGGAGCCGTAAGGGAGTGTTTTCTGGGTGGAGAGCCCGCCGTGGAAGGCCAATCGTCCGTGATAGTTTTTCATTAAGGTGAATACATCCATGACTTCGGGCTGAAAGGGGTTGAAGCAGTCCAAGCCGATGTCGATCAGGTCGTCAAAGAGTTCGTCGACGTCGCCGCAGGAGTGGATCAAGACGAATTTGCCGGCCTGGCGTACGGTTCGGTACATTCGAGTGAGGACGGGGAGGATGAATTGTCGCCATAGCGCGGGTCCCATTTGCAGGCCATGCTGCTGTCCCCAGTCGTCCCCGAAGTACACGGCATCGATGTCATAGGTCAGGGCTTGCTCAATTTGAGCGATGTTGAAGTCGGCGATGGCGTCGAGGAGTTCGCGAACAAAGTCGGGGTGGTCGTGGAAGTCCATCATGAGTGGCTGCATGCCGCGGAGGGTCCAGGCTCTTTCGTAGAGGGAGAAGCCGATTTGAAAGACGCGAAAGCGGTCGCCGTAGTGTTGGATTCTGTCGGGGATATTGGCGAAGAACATTTGGTCGCGAGGGTCTGGGAATGTATAGCCGCTGAGGGAGGGTTGAGGCAGCACGGGCTTAGGGATGCCGATATCCTGGTCGACGGTGCGGTCCCATACGACGCCGAAGACGTCCTGGACGTGATGGTTGCCGAGGTCTTGGAAGAATCCAATATCGTTTCCCAGTTTGAGCAGGTGGTTTTGGAGCACAGCTTCCAGGTCGGTGCGATTAAGGTGGGCCTGGAGTCTTTGTGTTGCTTGGAGCGTCAATCCGATGGACCAGGGCACATAGGGCGGGCGCTGATGTTTCAGGACGGCGTGGATTACCTCTCTTTTGGTCATTCGCTCACCTCGGTTTATGTGTTGGAAGCCATGCGGTCTTCTTGTTGGCGTCGGCCCGTTGCCGTGGCGTGTGGTGCAGGTCTGTCGTGAGGGCAGGCTCTGTGTGCGGGCGGGGTGTATTGCCGTAAGTCTTTTTTATTAAATGGTTTATGGGTCTGTTTTTTTTGAGGGTTGGGCGTCGGTGTTGCTTGGTTTTCATTATAGGCAGGGTGATATTTTTAATAAATAGACAATTCTATGTTGCGTGATTGTTTTGCTGTGGTGATTTGGTGGGGTTGGTAGAATGAATGTCGTGGCGACTACCATCAAAGATATCGCGAAGAGGGTAGGTGTGTCGGCGTGCACTGTTTCGCTGGCGTTAAGAAAAGACCCTACGATTAGTCCGGCGACATCTGCCAAGGTATGTGAGGCAGCGGAGAAGCTGGGCTTCAGGCCTCGCAGCTATCGTCGCTGGGGTGACAAGGGTGGTCTCAGGACGCACAATCTGGTGTTGTTGTTGTCCCAACGGCCTAAGGATCTGCTGAGAGTTCCGCTTAGTGCGGCATTGCTGGAGGCGTTGGAGTCTCAATGCCGCAAGCGTGATTTGCAGTTGTCGCTAGTGCACTGCAACGGCGAGGAGAGTCTGCCGCAGTGGTTGACGCTTGACCGTTTGGATGGGACCCTGATATTCGGGTCGGTACCGTCGCGTCATCGTGCGCACATACAGGAATTGCGGCCGGTGATTCTGCTGGCATCCGTCGGAGGGCCGGGCGATCATTTCGAGTCTGATCGATCGTTGGGAGCGTGAGCCGGTGGCGAGTCGTCCCACGGGGATTTACGTGGTGTTGGGTGAGATTACCGAGGTGGTGTATGAGGAATTGGCGTTGCGGCAAATCAAGGTGGGCCGTGACGTGGAGATTCTTACGACCGGGCACGAAGCGTCTGAGCTTTCTTTACTGGAGCCGCAACCGGCGACGTTGGATCTGAACATCGAAGAGCTTGCCTCACGAGCGATAGAGAAGGTGTTGTGTCGGATCAATAATCCGGATGCGCCGTTTGGTACGGTGACGTGGGTGCCGTCGACGCTGGTGGATAGTGACGGTCGGAGGTATTTGCGGTTGGCGAC